>NZ_LN999835.1:150364-450364 GCF_900044015.1 Candidatus Hoaglandella endobia
TTATTCTAATAATAAGGTAATGGTATATATATAACTATTTTAATAAAAATATTATATAAAGTAATTAATATAAATTATAATTTATCATAACATTATATAAATAAAATAATATAATTTTAATACTCAAATAATTCCCGCATAGTAACTTCAACATTCAGCTCATTTAATTTTTCTTTCATAAGATTATGACAGTACTTAGTTAAGATTCTTACCTGGTCTCGGTTATAGCTATATGTCATCACTGGTGGGAGTATTTCAATAATAACCAGACCGTTAGACCAACGATTAAGTTTAATTTTATTAGAAGTATTGGAAATACAAATTGGTACGATAGGCACGCCAGCAGCAATTGCTGTATAAAATGCTCCCGTTTTAAACGGTAAAAGACCGCGACCACGGCTACGCGTCCCTTCTGGAAATATCCAAAGAGAAATATTACGTTTTTTAATATTCTGCACAATTTCAGTTAGTTTCTTATGGGCACGAACTTTATTATTTCGATCAATAAGAATATTACCGGTAACCCAGTACAAAAAACCAAACAAGGGTATCCAAAGTAGACTTTTCTTTCCTACTGTAACGGTACGCGGGGGTACTACATAGGCGGCAGTGATCAGATCATAATTATTTTGATGATTAGCGATATAAATACATTGTTGCGGTAATACCAAGTT
Organism: Candidatus Hoaglandella endobia; assembly: GCF_900044015.1. GTDB lineage: Bacteria > Pseudomonadota > Gammaproteobacteria > Enterobacterales > Enterobacteriaceae > Hoaglandella > Hoaglandella endobia. The sequence goes on from NZ_LN999835.1 coordinate 151,039, forward strand.
TTTTGGACGGCGAACTTCCACCTTGATGCCAAACAGCAGCGACATACGTTTAAACCATCGACTAAAAGTTGCGACATGACTGGGATTTCGCGGACTAAATAAACAATAAACCAAGCCAAATAAACAAATAATAACAGATATAATTATCACTAAAATAGTACGAATCATAATAAGCATTTTATAATCAGTTGATCTTTATTCGATCTATAATCGAAGTTTTATCTATAAAAAAAGATAGATTGAATCTAATTCAATCTTTGTTTTTGAAGAAAAACAGTAAGTTAAGTTATTTACTAGTAATCTCAGTAGTCAGTCGTCTAATTTTACTAATTTTACTAAAAATGGTATAAATTTAGTATATTATTGTAACTTAGTAAGCAGCACTTTATTGTTTGTTCCTATTTTATGCGTTACTAAATTTATGCGTTACTAAATCACTGAAGCTACAGAATAACCCGTAATCTAAATTAACTAGAAGTTTGTATTTATTTGCTACATACTAACGGCAAACTAGCTGGATCCATGGCATAACTTCGACCTACAGAAACGTCAGAATACTACCTAATAGTTTTATTTACTAAGTACTAGCAAATAGTAAAACGCTTTATACTCAGCCCATAGTAAAAATTATTATTGACGACGCTAATATAACTAGCTTGTTCAGCTTCCAGTAAATTTATACAATACAAAGCTTTTCAGCACTATTATGAGTTGTTTTAAGTATTAAAACTATTACTTAATAGAATTAAATTAAAATAATATATTGATATTAGTTTTGTAATATGTTAGTTAATGCAGTTAATATATAACTATATTATGCTCGAAGGTTTAAATAATAAGAAATATTTTATACTAATTAAAAGTATTTTTTGGTGATTTATGAAAAAAGATAAAAATGTTATCTATTAAATAACCGTCATTAGTTGTAACTATTTAATCATTTATCCTACTACTCAGGTTAAAAATCACAAATTTTAAAATTTACATTAATAAAAACAAATAGTTAAAAGTAATTATTATTTGTTTATTAAATTTAATTAACTTCAAAGAATAACTTTTTACCTACAAAAAAACTTGATATCCTATTGTTACAATTGGATATTGTATCTTGTACTAATTTTTTTTACTTTTAAAAGGGCTAACATCAATGAAAACTATTCTCAGACATTTACCTGTTAATCAACGCGTGGGTATTGCTTTTTCTGGAGGATTAGATACCAGTGCTGCGCTACTATGGATGCGTAAAAAAGGCGCTGTGCCTTATGCTTATACTGCAAATTTAGGACAGCCGGATGAGGAGGATTATGAAGCTATTTCTCAGAAAGCATTAGATTATGGTGCACAAAAAGCCCGTTTAATTGATTGCCGTAAACAGTTAGTAGCTGAAGGCTTAGCGGCGCTGCAATGCGGGGCGTTTCATAATACTACTGCTGGAGTAACTTATTTTAATACTACTCCACTTGGACGCGCGGTAACCGGTACCATGTTGGTAGCTGCTATGAAAGAAGACGACGTTCATATTTGGGGAGACGGTAGTACTTATAAAGGTAACGATATTGAACGCTTTTATCGTTATGGTCTCTTAACCAACGCTGAATTGAAAATATATAAGCCTTGGCTGGATACAAATTTCATCAATGAACTTGGCGGACGCCAGGAAATGTCGCAATTTATGATTAACGCCGGCTTTAATTATAAAATGTCTGCAGAAAAAGCCTATTCTACAGATTCTAACATTCTTGGAGCTACCCATGAAGGAAAAAAACTGGAATATCTAAACTCTAGCGTAAAAATAGTCAACCCCATTATGGGTATTAAATTCTGGGACAAAAACGTCTGTATTTCGGCTGAAGAAATTACCATTCGATTTGAGTGTGGTCTGCCGGTAGAAATAAACGGCCAGAGGTTTAACGATTATGTAGCGTTGCTGCTGGAGGCAAATGAAATTGGTGGCAGACATGGCCTAGGCATGAGCGATCAGATTGAAAACCGTATTATCGAGGCCAAAAGTCGCGGTATTTATGAAGCTCCGGGCATGGCACTACTGCACATTTGCTATGAGCGTCTGGTAACAGGCATACATAATGAGGATACTATTCAGCAATATTATACCAACGGTCGCCAGTTGGGTAGGCTTTTATATCAGGGGCGATGGTTCGATCCGCAAGCGTTGATGTTACGTGATGCCACTCAGCGTTGGGTAGCCAGCACAATTACTGGTGAGGTTACACTAGAACTACGCCGCGGTAATGATTACTCTATTCTTAATACAGTTTCCGAAAATCTTACTTACATGGCTGAGCGTTTGACGATGGAAAAAGGAGACTCTATGTTCTTACCTGAAGACCGTATCGGGCAATTGACTATGCACAATCTAGATATCACTGATACTCGTGCTAAATTAATAAATTACATCAGTACTGGTTTACTGTCTACCGCTGACAGTGGTTTACTGAAGTTGGAGTATTCTAACAGAGAATAAAAACGGCCTTACAGCCAGCTTGAGCCATAGAAATCATTTAATTTCCTGCTAAAGGGTACTCTTAGTACCGGCTACAATGGCTTGTTTTAAGTCAATAACATGTGTTGTTTAATTCAACATTTTCGATAGTTAATGTTAGTTAATGAACTCTATGCATAATCATAATGATGAAACTCTAAATTTAATTACTAAATTTGAACAACAGCGCGCATTGCTAGAAAATGTGGTTGCTAAAACGTTGGAATTAGCACGCACTAGATCAGAAGCAGCAGAGGTGGAAGTAACAAAAACTACTGGTATCAGGATTAGTACACGCTACGGTGAGGTAGAAAATATTGAGTTCAATAGCGATGGATCACTGGATATTACTGTTTATGATCAGCAGCGTAAAGGTAGTGCCTCTTCTACTAATTTTAATCCTCAAGCTATCGCAAGTACCGTTAACGCCGCACTGAATATCGCGCGTTATACCTCGCCAGATCCTGCATCAGGCCCTGCGGATAAAGACCTACTAGCGTATAAGGCACCGGATCTTGACCTGTTTCATCCAACCAAAATAGACGTAAAACAGGGCATTGCCCTAGCTGCTGAAGCAGAGCAGACAGCAATAGGTAGCGATAAATGCATCACAAATACTGGAGGGGGGTGCTTTAGCAGTCATTTTAGTAACCGCGTGTTCGGTAACAATTACGGTATGTTGCAAAGCTATAGCAGTAGTAGCTATATCATCTCCTGCAGCGTTATTGCAGAAAACGGCGGCAATATGGAGCGTAATTATGCCTACACTGTCAGCCGAGCCTTTGAAGATTTACGTTCGCCGAAGTGGGTAGGAGAAGAATGCGCGCACCGTACTATGAAACATCTTAATCCACGTAAATTGCCTACTATGAAAGCGGCAATTTTGTTTGCCGCTGAGGTGGCAACTAGCTTGTTTAGTCATTTAGTTAGAGCTATCAGTGGTAATAATGTATATCAAAAATCTACTTTTTTACTCAATGAGTTAGGTCATGTAATTTTACCAGACTGGCTATCAATCAATGAATATCCTCACCTACCCAAGGGCTTTGCTTCTTCCCCTTTCGATAGCGAAGGAGTCAGAACCTGTGATCGTATTATTGTGCAAAATGGCGTACTCAATACATGGCTACTTGGCAGCTATGCAGCACGTAAACTAGGTTTACAGAGTACCGGCAATGCCGATGGGATACATAACTGGTATATCTCTCATCAGGCGGTAGATTTTGATGGTCTACTAAAAAAAATGGAGCGCGGTTTGGTGGTAACAGAATTAATGGGGCAAGGAGTCAACGAGATAACTGGTAACTATTCCCGGGGTGCTTCTGGTTTCTGGGTGGAAAATGGTGTGATACAATATCCGGTCAGTGAAATAACCATCGCTGGAAATTTACGAGATATGCTGCGCAACATCGTTAGTATCGGAAATGATACTGAGATGCGTAGCAATATCCAATGCGGCTCTTTACTAATTGAAGAAATGATTATTGCAGGCAGATAAAAAATCTAAACGGAGTTGCTCCACGTTAATGGACGTGTTAATTATTTATTACTTGTTGTATAGTATAAAAAATAAATATTTTAACTATTGCTTTTCTCACGTATGCGTAGCTGAGCAATTACCTGACTCAAATTTAGCTCTTGGTCCTGCAATAAAACTAACAGATGATAAAGTAAATCTGCTGCTTCATTAAGCAGCTCAAATTTATCTTGAACCGTGGCGGCCAGTGCAGTTTCTATTCCCTCCTCACCTACTTTCTGTGCAATGCGTTTAGTGCCGCTAGCATATAAGCTGGCAGTGTATGAATTATGTGGATTGGCATCCTTTCGACTGCTGATGAGTGCTTCTAAGCTATAAAGAAATACCCAATCGCTAGTGGCGGGGCTGAAGCAACTGCTGTTGCCAGTATGACAAGTCGGTCCTTTAGGCTCTGCTAATATCAGCAGCGTATCTTTATCGCAGTCTGGATGAATACTGACTACACGTAACACGTAACCTGAGCTTTCACCCTTTGTCCATAAGCGTCTTTTGCTGCGCGAGAAAAAAGTAACCTGGCAGGACTGAACTGTCACCTGCAGTGCCTTGTAATTCATATAGCCTAGCATGAGGACTTCGCCAGATACTGCATGTTGAACAATTACGGGTAAAATACCGTTAGATTTTTGCCAATCTAGCTGTTGCCATTGTTGTTCTACTAACATAATTTAATTTCTACTCCTTGTTTTTTTAGTAAAAAATTATGCGTTTTGATAACATGCCAGCGCCTCTGCTACGGTAAATTTATTTTCTAAAAGCGCGCGGCCAACAATAATGCTATGCACTCCACTTTGACGCAGCCGGATGATATCTAACAGACTACCAATACCACCAGACGATTGGAATGTAATATCGGGCCAATCATCGCACAGCGCGCGATATAGTGACACATTACTTCCAGTAAATGTGCCATCACGAGAGATGTCGGTACATAACACATGTTTGAGCCCTAGTTTACGATATTGACTGATGACTTGTTCTAGCGTTGCAATAGAATTCTGCTGCCAGCCATTAATGGCTACACGTCGTTCGCCATCAATGCCGATGCGCACGTCCAAGGCCAATACCAAGGCGTCGGGACCGAAACGTTCAAACCAGCGCTGTACTTCCTGCGGCTGCTGCACAGCGGCAGATCCGACGACCACTCTTGTAGCCCCGGCCTCCAGCATCGCCTTTACTTCTGCAGCGCTGCGGATACCGCCGCCAATTTGCACCAACGCTGGTGCAACACCGGCCAGTAGACGAGTTAATAGCTTAATTTGACGTGATGCAGGATCGCGGGCTCCGGTTAAATCAACTAAATGCAATCCTGTTGCACCCTGTCGTAAATACATCTTCAAACGCGGCAGCGGATCGTCACCATAACTGCGTTTAGTCCCATAGTCGCCTTGGTGCAAACGCACTACATTTCCGTCGATCAAATCTAAAGCAGGTATAATCAATAATTACATCTCCAAGAAGGTTGGGAACAATTATCCTTGAACAATCATAATAACATTAAGCGCTAAAGTCATTGATCTTTTACCCTACTAGTAGCATGGTAGGTAAACTGAGCAAGCTAGCGATTATACTTATAATTAACTTAGCCTCGGTAATAAATATAGTTTATTTTCGCACAACTGTTTAAGCGGTTACTATGACTCATAGAAAATCAGTTGGCGCCGTTGGTATTAAAGACAGCTATGTTTATCATAGCACTCCTTTCGAACTAGGCAAAGCATCACCTTCAACGCTGATAGCTTGGCGTAGCGTGCGGCCAAAGGCTTTGAATAAGCTTTCTACCCTGTGATGGTCATTTTTGCCCTTGGTGCTTAAATGCAGCGTACAGGCCATAGTATAAGAGAGAGAACGGAAAAAGTGTTCAACCATTTCTGTACTGAGATCACCGACACGATGATAGCTATATTTTGCCTTATATTCTAAATGTGGCCGTCCAGAGATATCTAGCGCACAACGTGCCAGGCATTCGTCCATCGGTAGAACAAAACCAAAACGACCAATGCCGTGTTTATCCCCTAGCGCGTTCTTAATCGCTTCGCCAAGAGCCAGTGCGGTGTCTTCTACCGTATGGTGATCGTCTATATGTAGATCCCCCTGCACGCGGATATGAAGGCGTAAACCGCCGTGAGTTGCAATTTGATTCAGCATATGATCAAAAAAGCTGATACCGGTTTTAATAAAACTATTCCCTTCTCTATCGAGCCAAACTTCTACGTTAATGTCAGTTTCACGCGTGATACGATTGACCTGCGCGTAACGGTCCCGGCAGGTGAGTTGCTCACCAATAGTCTGCCAATTAAGATTTTCGCGCTGATAATGCAAGCAGGCGATCCTCACATTTTCAGAGGGCATTATATCAATTTTTTTGTCGCTGATTACATAGCTATGAGTAATATCTAGCTTCCTAACCTGTAACCATTGCATGATCATCGTATTGTGACAGCCGCAGTAGTCTGCTATAAGATGTGGAAATATCAGCACATCATCAAAAACGATACCTTGAGATATAAAGATATTCATCAATAGATTGTGCAGTCTATTAAAATCTGCTGGTAGCAAACTGTTGGTGCTATGATTATCTTGGGTTATGATCATCACTAGGCTGAAGCCAGCTTTTTTTAGCGCCAGCAGCGTAGGGATAACGTCAGGCTCCATAGCTAGAGTCTCCATACTATCGCTCTTATCATCAGTTGGCGGTAGGCGAATCAACGTACCGTCACGATTAATAAACAATACTTTATGTTTCATGTTAGATCCTTGCTGCCATTGTCCAGAAAAAATCTTTTTTTTAACCTAACTTTAGAGATAGTTTTTAATGATAAAAGTGATCGCAGTAAGTGAGCGCGTCATCACAAGCTGACCCTTAACTTGTAGCCTGCAATAAGCTCTAGCGTTGCTAACATCAGAGCCTTTTAAAAGAGTGGCACCCAGTAGTCGCTTAACATAAATTGCCTTATGTATGAAGGAATTTTTTTTAAAAAAAAATTCTTGCTTGATTACATCAAGTTATTATCATTCCATCATCTTTTCAATCGGTAGCACCAGAATAGAACTGGCACCTAGAGCCTTTAGGTTTTCCATGGTTTCCCAAAACAGGGTTTCGCTGCTGACCATATGCAGCGCTACCCGATTTTGATTGCCGGCAAGAGGCAGTACCGTTGGACGTTCTGCCCCAGGTAACAAACTAATAATCTGATCCAGACGCTCGGTAGGTGCGTGCATCATGATGTATTTAGATTCGCGTGCTTGAGTTACCCCTTGTATGCGAATAAGTAATTTATTCACTAAAGATTGCTTATCTACCGATAACTTACCATCGCTCTGAATAAGACAGGCTTTAGAACGATAAATTACTTCCACTTCTTTTAACCCGTTGGCTTCTAGGGTAGACCCGGTTGAAACCAAATCACAAATAGCGTCTGCTAGGCCAGCGCGTGGTGCAACTTCTACCGAACCGGTAAGTAAACAGGATTTAAATATAACACTAAATTTGTCAAGATATTGTTTTAGCAGGTGTGGATAAGAGGTAGCGATACGTTTACCATACAGACATTCTGGGCCAGTCCATAGTTCGTCCAATGGTAGAGCTATCGATAGACGGCAGCCGCCGAAATCTAATCGGCGTAGCATTAAGTAATGTGGATCTTCTCCTTGTGTGCGACGTTTCAGTAGTTCTTCTTCTAGTACGTTCTCTCCGATGATACCAAGCTCAACCACGCCGTCCATGACTAAGCCTGGAATATCATTATCGCGTACGCGCATAATATCAAGAGGAATGTTTTCAGCAAATGCTAACAAGCGCTGCTGTTGTAGATTAATTTTAATACCGCACTGCTCTAGTAACTGCTGTGATTCTTTACTTAACCGTCCCGATTTTTGCATTGCTATCCGTAGCCGTGATTTTTCTAACATTTTATCCTCTGCAAGAATTGCATAACTGTATGGAAGTAAAATTTTTTTCTAAAGTTTTTGCGTTGCTCATTTAGGCACATAGCCTGAAATAATTAGTGATGTTGATCATGCTTAAGTTAGGAGGATTATTATCCGTAGCTTCTTATTTGCAATATATCGCGTTACTAATATGTCATTGACTAATAAGTTCAAATTAATTCTGTTTATTACATAGTGCAACACTTTTATACTGGCTATTAGTGTAGCTGTTTAAAACAAAAAAACTATCTAACTAAAAAAAAACTAGTTATTGTAGAGTTAGGTAGACTAGATATTTTGTATGCGTAAGTTATCATTACTTAAACATGGAAGTAGCTAGTATAAGCAGCATCTAACAATAATATAAAATACTATCAGATTAACTTGACACGCTAGTGGGAGACCAATTAAGTGCTTTACAGCATATAAGCTTTAGCTTTAACAGATCTTGCTATGGAGTAATCCCGTTTATCAACAAAACGGCTTCTGCTTCTCGAAGCGAAGCATTGGTAGGGCGAAAAAACTCTGGTCTACTATAAGGGTTAAATGTACTAATGTTGGCAGGGATAACTGCTAACTGAGCTAGCTGGACAATCTAGAGTAGGACCAAAAGTTTTGGAAACATGAGCTAGTAACATCTCAATAACGATCCTCAGGTTAAGCAGATTAACTACGAAAAACCAAATACTACTTCCATTATAGCTGAAGATCTATAATAGATAGACTGTTAGGATCTACTGTTAAGAAAAAACTTATACTTTTACTTTATCGCGATTATACAAGTTTATATGGCTAAGAAAGGTTAATATAGCTAAATTAATTACGGAGAGACAGGGATTTGAACCCTGGAAGGGATTGCTCCCTTAACGGTTTTCGAAACCGTCCCGTTCAGCCACTCCGGCACCTCTCCTATTCTAATATTTAGATTCTAGTGACGACCTATCGAGCACTCTTAGAAGTAGAGTATAGTTGGGCTATACGTTAGATAAATAAACTTCAGCTTTAGTAGCTTGTTCTCGATAGCCATATTTTCTATTTAATAAATAACTTTATAGCGCTATACTCATCTTTAACGCGTTGTTATGCGGTTAATAGTATCGATAAAACTTTAAAAAAAGTAGTACATAATTTAAACTATCTATCAGGCTGGATTAGCTGCAATTATTCTTGCTATTTTGTCTGCTTGACCGCTTAGCTGCAGCTCTCGGTAAGCTTTTTCCATATATGGAAGTGCTTGCTTAGTTGCTTGTGTATCAGGAAAACTATGTAGCATTTGCTCGACGCGATTAGCTACCGCAACATAAGCGCTGCGTTTATTGTAATACTTCACCACCGAGAGCTCGTATCGGGCCAGACGATTTTTTAAACAAACCAGACGTATGGTTGCATCCATAGCATACTTACTGTTCGGATATCCTCGGATCAGCTGCATAAAATCGCGAAACGCCACGCGAGCATATTCAGGATTGCGATCAGAACGATCCACACCAAAAAATCTATGCATGGGATTATCATCCCGCGCCATGTTAGTCAGTCCACGCATATAAAGCACGTAGTCAACGTTTGGATTTATAGGATTAAGCAGTAAAAAACGGTCGATGACCGTCTGTGCCATCGGTAAATCTATCAATTTATAATACGCGTATATCAAATTAAGCTGAACTTGCTGCTTGCTAAACGGGTATTTGTTATCTAGAGCCTCCAGTTCTTTAATAGCACTATGATAATTATCATGCATTTTCTGCTGCGCGGATACATGGATCTCGGGGTTGTTATTATTTTTATTGTTAGAACAACCAACTAGTATCGCACTTAGTGCGACTGCTACTATCAGATATTCAATACATATCATGATTTTTGCTCATCGTTGAGGAACGATCCATTAATACTTTATACTTACGGATACTACTAGCTAGTATGGCATATGCTATTATGCATAGCCACATTATAAAATAATTAAATTAAATCATACTTTATTACGATGATACAATATCGATACGTTAAAAAAACGGTAAATCATGCACAATTAGGCCAACGTTTAGATCAAGCTTTGGCTAAATTGTTTCCTAATTATTCAAGATCGCAGATAAAAGCCTGGATTATTGACGGTCTCGTAAAGGTAAATGGACTGGTCAAAACAGTGCCTAAAAAAATATTATTTGGTGGAGAACTCATTGAAATAAAAATTCTTATTAAAGATAAATCTTGTTATGTAGCGCAAGATATTCATCTAAATATTGTTTATGAAGACGACGATATTATCGTTCTTAATAAACCACCTGGTTTAGTGGTACATCCTGGTGCAGGTAATGCTGATGGCACTTTGCTAAATGCGTTACTGCATTATTATCCTCCTATTCTTGAGGTTCCGCGTGCAGGTATTGTTCATCGGCTGGATAAAGATACTACCGGTTTAATGGTAGTAGCAAAAACAGTACAGGCACAAATTTGCCTAGTAAAATCTCTGCAGGCACGAGAAATTACAAGAGAATATGAAGCCGTATCTGTTGGTACGATGATCTCCGGCGGTACCGTGGAACAGCCGATAGCCCGCCATGCAACCAAGCGCACCCATATGTCAGTACATCCCATGGGGAAGCCAGCTATAACACACTATCGTATTATAGCACATTACCGTGCTCATACTCTACTTCGTCTTCGTTTAGAAACTGGTCGTCTACACCAAATTCGTGTGCATATGGCCCATATTCACCACCCATTGGTGGGTGATCCGCTGTACTGCGGCCGCTTTCGGCCGCAGAAAGGCGCTTCTGAAAAGCTTAACACAGTATTACGCTGTTTTAATAGACAAGCACTACATGCAATTTTTTTGAGGTTTTATCATCCTATTACTTCTATCGAAATGGAATGGCAGGCACCGTTACCGGAAGATATGGTGATACTATTAGAAGCGTTACAGATAGAAAATAAAAAGTTTAAAAATTAGATATTAGATCTATTGTTTGTAAACTAACTTATCCTACTTTTCATGAAAGTAATAATTATAAATTAATAATCTTATTAAGTGCTGCATAGATTAATGAGTTTTATCGCTCCCCCCCATAAATGTTGCACCTAGCCCGGCTAGGCTAGCCAGTACATAGAAATATGCTAAAGCAACTATAGCTTGAATAATTCAATATTAAATACTTCTTATATCCTAATAAAATACTTATATCCTAAGTATCCTTGATTTTGAAAAAATCGACCTTATCTACATATTCTAGTAGAGTATCTATTTTGATTAAATATGGAGGATTGATGCGTCTGGATCGTTTTACTAAAAAATTTCAATTTGCTCTAGCCGATGCCCAGTCTATTGCTTTGGGGCGTGACAATCAATTTATTGAACCATTACATGTTATGTCTGCTCTCCTGAAGCAGGAAGACGGTACTGTACGCCCGCTGCTGCAATCAACCGGTGTAAATATTCCGTTATTTATTATAGCTGTGGAGCAGGCTTGTGAACGTCTACCTAAAATAGAAGGTATCGGAGGTGATGTGCAGCCCTCGCAAGATCTATTACGCGTATTAAACCTGTGCGAAAAATTAGCACAAAAACGCTCCGATAGTTTTATTTCTTCTGAACTTTTTGTATTAGCGTCGTTAGAATCGCGAGGCACCTTAGACAATTTATTAAAAGCGGCTGGGGCCACGACGGTTAAAGTTACACAGGCCATTGAACAAATGCGTGGCGGTGAGAAAATAAATAGCCAAGGAGCTGAAGATCAGCGACAAGCGCTAAAAAAATTCACTATTAACCTTACCGAACGCGCGGAACATGGAAAGCTTGATCCTGTTATTGGGCGTGATGAAGAGATTCGCCGTACTATTCAGGTGCTCCAGCGGCGTACCAAAAATAACCCAGTATTAATAGGCGAACCAGGAGTAGGGAAAACAGCTATTGTTGAAGGCTTAGCACAGCGTATCATCAACGGTGAAGTGCCAGAAGGGATAAAGAATAATAAGGTCTTATCATTAGATATGGGATCACTAGTGGCCGGTGCTAAATATCGTGGTGAGTTTGAAGAGCGACTAAAAAACGTATTGAGCGATCTATCAAAACAGGAAGGTAATGTTATTCTGTTTATTGACGAACTGCATACTATGGTGGGTGCCGGCAAGGTTGATGATTCGATGGATGCAGGTAATATGCTTAAACCAGCGTTAGCACGTGGTGAATTGCATTGTGTAGGAGCGACCACGCTGAATGAGTACCGCAAATTTATCGAAAAAGATGCTGCTCTGGAACGAAGATTCCAGAAAGTCTTTGTCGCTGAGCCAAGCGTTGAAGATACAATTGCTATTCTACGCGGGTTGAAAGAACGTTATGAGCTACATCATCATGTACAGATCACCGATCCTGCTATTGTTGCCGCAGCAACGCTATCTTATCGCTATATTGCAGACAGGCAACTGCCAGACAAAGCAATAGATCTTATTGATGAGGCTGCTTCCAGCATACGTATGCAGATAGATTCAAAACCTGAAGAACTTGATCGGTTGGAGCGCCGAATCATTCAATTAAAACTGGAACAGCAGGCGCTTAAAAAAGAAGCGGACGATGCCAGTCTAAAACGTTTGGATATGCTTAACGATGAGTTGGATCAGAAAGAGCGCTCCTATTCTGAGCTGCAGGAAACATGGAAAGCAGAGAAAGCTTCGCTTTCTGGTACGCAGCATTTGAAGGCTGAGCTGGAGCAGGCCAAGATCTCAATTGAACAAGCACGGCGTGTTGGCGATCTAGCACGCATGTCTGAAATTCAGTATGGTAAAATTCCAGAGTTGGAAAAGCAGCTTTCAGCGGCTACGCTGTCTGACAGTAAAAACATGCGTTTATTAAGGAATCGCGTAACTGATATTGAAATTGCCGAAGTGCTTGCCCGCTGGACTGGAATACCCGTTTCCCGTATGCTAGAAAGCGAAAGGGAAAAACTGCTGCGCATGGAGCAGGATCTACATCAGCGAGTTATCGGACAGAATGAAGCAGTAGAAGCGGTTTCAAACGCTATCCGCCGTAGCCGCGCCGGACTGGCGGATCCTAACCGTCCGATAGGTTCATTTATGTTCCTGGGACCAACAGGGGTAGGTAAAACAGAACTATGCAAAGCGCTAGCGCTGTTCTTATTCGACAGTGACTCTGCAATGGTTCGTATCGATATGTCAGAATTTATGGAAAAACATGCGGTTTCGCGGCTGGTTGGGGCTCCTCCTGGCTATATTGGCTATGAAGAAGGCGGATATTTAACCGAGGCGGTGCGCCGCCGTCCTTACTCGGTCATTCTGCTAGACGAAATTGAAAAAGCGCACTCGGATATTTTTAATATTCTCCTGCAGGTATTGGATGATGGTCGTCTGACCGACCGTCAGGGACGTACGGTGAATTTTCGTAACACCGTCGTTATTATGACCTCTAATTTGGGATCTGATATAATCCAGGAGCGTTTTGGCCAAATAAACTACCAGCAAATGAAGGATCTGGTGCTTAATGTCGTCAGTCATCATTTCCGACCGGAGTTTATTAACCGAGTGGATGAAGTTGTGGTATTTCACCCGCTGGTTCGAGAACATATCACAGCGATTGCACAAATTCAGCTGCAGCGTTTGTACCAGCGTCTTGAAGATAAAGGCTATACTGCAACTCTCAGCAATGAGGCCTTAAACCTACTGTTTAAATCCGGCTTTAATCCTATTTATGGTGCACGACCGCTAAAACGCGCCATACAGCAGGAAATTGAAAACCCTTTATCGCAATTGATCTTATCAGGCCAGTTACTACCGGGTAAGCCTTTAAAAATTGGTGTAAGTAACGATCACATTATCGTTAGTCAATAAAAGGATATATAAAATATAAGATAATTACTGTAAGCGGCTAGCTACAGCCAGTTTTTACGTTTAAAATATAAATATGGAGCTAGACCAGCCAATATCATCAACATAATGGCGCCAGGATAACCAAACGACCACTTTAATTCTGGCATGAACTCAAAGTTCATACCATAGCTAGAGGCAACTAAGGTTGGTGGTAGGAAAACTACCGATACCACTGAGAAAATTTTAATAATTCGGTTCTGTTCTATATTGATAAAACCCATCGCCGCTTGCATTAAGAAGTTTACCTTCTGAAACAGGGATTCGTTATGGGGTAACAGTGATTCAATATCGCGCAAAATTTCTTTTGCTTGATCTAACTGCCCTGAAGGCAGCCGCGCCTTACGCACTAAAAAGTTCAGGGCACGCTGGGTATCCATCAAACATAGACGTACCTTCCAGCCTACATCCTCCCGTTTGGCAAGCGTCGAGAGTGCATTGTCATACTCATCACCTTGCCTGCCGTCCATAATGACTAGACTGAGCGCCTCCAAATAGCTGTAGATATTCTCTATCTCGTCAGCTAATTGCTCGATCTTAGTTTCAAACAGATCTAGTAACAGCTCGTAGGCGTTACCATCAATAAGAGTTTGGCCACGGGTGCGCATTCGGTACAAACGAAAAGCCGGCAGTTCACGTTCGCGCAAAGTATAAAGCCGACCTTCGCGAATAGTAAATGCTACAGTAGCATTGCCAGCATGGTCTTCAGTATCAGCATAAAAGAAAAAAGAGTGAATATGTAACCCATCCTCGTCCTCGAAAAAACGAGCAGACGCTTCAATATCCTCTAGCTCTAGACACGTCGCTAGGTTTTGTCCTAGTTCGTACTGTACTCTCTCACGCTCATTATAGCTGGGTCCAATAAGATCAATCCATACCGATTGAAGTAAGGTTCCAGGTTCATCGGCGTCAAGGCGTGATAAACAATGGTTTTTTAATTGAAATGCATTCAGCATACGCCCTCATTTACTTTTGCTGTTGGGAAACATATTGGACCACAGACAGACTTAGTTAGAAGTGACGGTCAAGTTTTAGACCGTAAAAGCCTCGACTCCGAGTGATGCTAAATACAATTAGCAAATATATGCATGTAGATTAACATTAAATGGTTTCTAGCCTGGCATAAGCTACTACTTTAATTCCTTGGTCTTTAATCGTCGCTACCCTCTAACTTAACTACCGTCCCTTCACCAAATTTTGGATTTGGATGACGCACTCGCTGACCGAGAGTAAAACCACCGCTGTTATTATTGTTTAGTAGAACATCGCTGCGTCTTTGTCTTGCTGCACTAGTGAAGTTACTACTTGAAGGTACTTTTTGTACGCATGAAAGTGGTAATTCCCCGATAAATCGCGATGGCTGATTATATGTCTCTTTTCCGTATATCCGGCGCGTTTCGGCATAAGTTATTGTCAGCTTTTTCATCGAGCGGGTGACGCCAACATACGCCAGTCTGCGTTCCTCTTCCAGCCTCCCGCTTTCATTAATTGACATCTGACGGGGAAACAGACCCTCTTCCATTCCAACGATAAACACCTGGGGAAACTCCAATCCTTTGGCTGAGTGTAGAGTCATAAGTTGCACCGCGTCTTGATATTCGTCAGCTTGCCCTGCGCCGGCTTCCAGGGCAGCATGCGACAAAAACGACTGTAGCGGCAGCAAATCTTGATCTTCTTCATTGTCATTATAGCTAAACTGGCGGGTGGCTGTGACAAGCTCCTCCAAGTTTTCAATGCGCGCCTGTCCTTTTTCTCCTTTTTCCTGCTCGTATATGCTCCAAAGACCAGAGTTTTTAATAACTATATCGGTTGTTAAATGTAGCGGTAGTTCTGCTGTTTCCTCAGCTAGCGCCTCAATAAGGTCCAGAAAACTTTGTAACGAGTAGGCAGCGCGGCCGGTAAATACATGTTCTGTAAGCAGCCACCGGCTTGCCTGCCACAGCGTTAATTGCTTATTATTGGCGGTCTGGCGTACGACTTCCATAGTGCGCTCGCCTATACCGCGTGTAGGCATATTAACCACCCGTTCATAGGCGGCATCGTCGTTGCGGTTGGCAATAAGCCGTAAATAGGCTAGTGCATCCTTTATTTCCTGTCGTTCGAAAAAACGCATACCCCCATAGATGCGATAAGGCAAACCCATCTGCAGCAGCGCTTCTTCTAGCACACGCGACTGGGTATTGCTGCGATAAAGAATGGCGCAGTCCTTGAGCACGCCGCCATTATTATGGTGCAATTTAATGCGGTTGACCACAAACAGCGCTTCATCTAGTTCATTGACCGCGCTGTACAGCGTAATAGGTTCTCCTTCCGTATCTTCAGTCCATAAATTTTTACCAAGTCTGTAACCATTATGGGAGATAAGGGCGTTTGCTGCATGTAAAATATTACTAGTAGAACGATAGTTTTGCTCTAGGATAATTGTCTGCGCACCAGGAAAATCATCAAGGAAGCGCTGAATGTTTTCTACTTGTGCACCGCGCCAACCGTAAATAGATTGGTCATCGTCGCCGACTATCATTACATTGTTTTTATTACCACCAGCTAACATGCGGATCCATGCGTATTGGATCTGGTTGGTATCCTGAAATTCATCTACCAGAATATTGGAAAAACGTTCGCGATAGTGGCTTAATATATGTGGTTTATTCAACCACAGCTCATGGGTGCGTAGCAGCAACTCGGCAAAATCAACCAGTCCGGCACGATCGCAGGTGTCCTGATAAGCCTGATAAATACGCTGCCAGCTAGCCTCGACCGGATTACCGTAACTTTCAATGTGCTGTGGACGCAATCCTTCATCTTTTTTTACGCCAATATATAACATCGCCTGGCGCGATGACCACTGTGCTTCATCCATATTCATGGCGCGAATTAGTCGCTTAAGTAGGCGTAACTGATCCTCACTATCGAGAATTTGAAAATCATGTGGTAGATTAGCGTCCATATGATGTAAGCGCAGCAGGCGGTGAGCAAGACCATGAAACGTGCCTATCCACATTCCTTTTTGGCTGTTGCCTACCAGGTGCTTGATACGGGCAGACATCTCTGCCGCCGCCTTGTTAGTGAATGTTACCCCTATTACAGAATAGGGAGAGCATTTTGCCACCAACAAAAGCCAAGCAATACGATGCACCAACACTCTGGTTTTGCCGCTGCCAGCGCCAGCTAGCACTAGTAAATTGCCAGCCGGTGCCACCACAGCTTTGCGCTGCTTGTAGTTTAAGCTCTTGAGCAAAGAAGAAACTTCCATAGGTGGCCTTTATCTGACATAAGATAAGTTGTCCTAAATAACATACTACTCATTTAGTATGAGTGTTGATTATAACAGAGCTTTTAAATAAGCCAACAGTTAATAAAACAGTTAATTTATTACTGGTAGTACTATCATTTGTCAGTCAATACAGGTAACCTTTAAAAGTGAAGAAATTATCACTAAATTTTAAATATCTTGCAGACATAGATTCTGTTCTCGGTGTGTTTAAGTGCTTTTCTCCGGATTATTTACCTTTTTACTTAATTTAAGATTAGTTATTTACCGATACAGAAACTGGAAAATATTTTGCTGAGAAGCTCGTCTGAGGTAAATTTACCAGTAATTTCGCTAAGCGACTGCTGCGCTAACCGAAGCTCTTCTGCAATAATTTCAACGGCGTAAGTACTTGAAGTACTTGCTAACTGTTCTTTACTTTGCCCTAAATGAACGGCGACGGCTTCCAAAGCAGAAAGATGGCGGCGACGGGCCAAAAAAATCCCTTCTGTACCCCCAAGGTATCCCATACTCTGCTTAAGATGTTCGCGCAGTACCTCAATGCCAGCGCCTGATTGGGCTGAAATTGTTATAATAGAGTAACCGCTTACTTCACTTATACCTACTCTTTCGCCCGTAATATCGGCTTTATTACGTACCACAGTTACCGGTATACCTATCGGTAACCGGTCGTTGAATAACAACCGTAGCATTTTTGGTATACTTTGATGGTTAGTAGTGCCGTCTACTATTAAAAGGATACGATCCGCCTGTTCTATTTCACGCCAGGCACGTTTAATACCGATGATTTCTATTTCATTATTGGCTTCGTGTAGACCGGCAGTATCGATAATGTATAGGGGCATGCCGTCTATATGAATATGTTCACGTAAAACATCGCGTGTCGTTCCAGAAATTGCTGTGACGATAGCAGCCTCCCAGCCCACCAATGCGTTTAGTAAGCTAGATTTACCAGCATTTGGCTTGCCGGTAATGACTACTTTCATGCCTTCTCGTAGTAGATTTCCCTGCCGCGCTTCGGTCCTTACCTGGTCAAGACTAGAGATGATCTTATTTAATTTCTCTTCTATTCTAACTTTAGATAAAAGATCAATCTCTTCATCTGGAAAGTCAATAACCGCTTCAATATAAATTCTCAGGTTCGTAAGTGCTTCCATTAGTCTATGAATACGGTCCGAAAAAGCTCCTTGTAGAGAATTGAACGCTGATTGAGCTGCTTGAGCGGAATTGGCGTCAATTAAGTCGGCGATAGCTTCGGCCTGCGCTAAATCCAATCGATCGTTCAAAAATGCTCGTTCTGAGAACTCACCAGGGCGTGCGATACGTATACCGGGCAGCGATAGAATCCGCTTAAGCAATAGATCTAAGATTACCGGTCCGCCATGTCCTTGAAGTTCAAGGACATCTTCACCAGTAAAGGATTGTGGACCCGGGAAAAACAGCGCAATGCCTTGATCTAGAGGGGTGCCGTCTTCGGCGCAGAAAGGTAAATATGTTGCCTGGCGTGAATGCGGTATTTTGCCTAGCAGCTCGCGAGCAACTGCAGCAGCTAAAGGACCGGAGACCCGCAGGATACCTATACCCCCCCGTCCAGGTGGGGTAGCAATAGCAGTGATAGTTTCTGTTTGAATCATGATAACACTCGCTTCGCCTCGTGTAGCGAGGTTGAAAATTGCTATGACCGCCTTTTGAAGCAGCTATTATGTTAATAGCTGAGGTTAAAATATTATGTAGCTTTGGAAGCCCTACTGTTGTGCTGTCTACTTTTTTTTTCTATACCTCGGTAAATCAGCTGTTGCTGGATCAGCGTCACAAGGTTACTAACTATATAGTATAATACCAAACCAGAAGGAAACCATAGGAAGAAGACGGTAAAGATGAACGGCATAAAAATCATAATTTTTCTCTGTATAGGGTCAGTGATAGTGGTGGGCGACATCTTCTGAATAAAGAAGATAGTAATGCCCATCAATACTGGCAAGATGTAATATGGATCCTTAGCCGATAGATCAGTGATCCACTGAGCGAATGGAGCATGGCGTAATTCAATAGAACTAGACAGCATATAATACAGTGCTAAAAAGACAGGCATCTGGATAATTAACGGCAAGCATCCACCGAGTGGATTGACTTGTTCTTTCTTATAGAGCGCCATTATTTCCTGGCTCTGACGCTTTTTATCATTTTCTAGACGCTCGCGTATTGCCGCTAGCTTCGGCTGTAACATGCGTATTTTAGCCATTGATGTATATTGCACTTTAGTCAAAGGGTACATTAAACCTCGAATTATCAAAGTAATAATGATGATAGCAAAGCCCCAGTTGCCAATATAGCTGTTGATAACTTTCAGCAGCTTGAATAGCGGTTGTGATATAAACCATAGCCAGCCGTAATCAACCGTTAGATCCAGATACGGAGCAACAGCTGCCATTTTGGCCTGAATTTCAGGGCCAAGCCATAATATAGCTTGTAACTTACTTTGGCTGCAAGGAGCAACAGTGATAGGCGTTGCCTTGAAGCCAATCACAGCCTGCCCATTTTCTAACTTATTAGTATAAAAAGTATTTTTACCAGGAGTAAGCGGTACCCAAGCTGTGGCAAAATACTGTTGCAGCATGGCGATCCAACCTCCATTGGTACTAATACTCAGGTTTGTACCCTTAAGATCTTTGAAGCTGTATTTTTTATATTTATAATCGTCAGTTGAATAAGCCGCTCCACGGTAGCTATGCGCGAAATTACTGCTGCCGTTATTACGGTTCTTGGGTAAGTCAATGGTCTGCTTCAATTGACCAACTAATGTTAGTTCTAACGGATGAACGCTGCCATTGTTGATATTATAATGTATATGTAAAGCAAAATCGCTAGGTTTGAAAATAAAGGTTTTGGTATAGATTACGCCGTCAGCAGCGCTATAGATTAGCGGTACGCGCAGTTCATTCTGGTTCTCTGTCATGAGATAGGTATCATGGTCAGCGGTAAACAACGGTCGTTCACCATTAAATAAATTCTCCTGAACGTTTTTTCTGGTCAGGCCGCTTTGTACCTGATAAATAAATTCAGGGGA
This sequence comes from Candidatus Hoaglandella endobia, assembly GCF_900044015.1. Lineage (GTDB taxonomy): Bacteria > Pseudomonadota > Gammaproteobacteria > Enterobacterales > Enterobacteriaceae > Hoaglandella > Hoaglandella endobia. Next base: position 171,212 of record NZ_LN999835.1, read on the forward strand.
AGTTTCCAGTAAATGAAACGGCTTTGACGACCCAAATTTTTCTGGGTAGGTCAGTAGAAACGCCTGCTCGATATCACCACCTTGAGTGTTTATTTTTAACAACAGTACATCGGTTTTTACAGTTATAAGTTTACCTTTTTGCCCACTAGAAGTAGGAACTCCTTGATTAGCGCAATCTGCCACAGTGGAGTTCGCAGTTCTTTGCTTAGTCTGAACAGTATACTTAGGAGAATGATCTACCTGCCAGACTTGCCAGATTATCAAAGACACAAACAGCAGAGCTATGACAAAAAAATTGAGTTGTGAATCCATTTTAATTTTCTCTGTTGTCAATTTTTGATTGCAGCACTGGCACTGGATCTTCTTCCTTTTTATTTGTGTTCCAAGAATGGCATTTTAATATACTTTATAAGGTTAACCAACTACCTTTTAACATACCTAAACTAATTGATTCACTTTCATACTGGGAACATGTGGGCCGTTACCGGCAATTAGGTCCCCGTTTAGCAGTTTAGAGACTGCTGAAAATAGCAGTGCCATAATGTTGTTAACCCTTCTATCAGGGTATGGTTATCTAACTTAGCTACCCCTTTTTTGGCAATTACTACAAAATCCATAGCTGGTAGGGTGTGTTGATGCAGACGAAAACTTTCACGAATTAAGCGCTTGATCCGGTTGCGTTCATGAGCTCTTTTAACATATTTTTTGGCTACCGTTAGACCAATGCGAGGCTGATTTAGCGTGTTTAGACGGCCGAGGATAGTAATATGAGACGTGCCAACCTTTTTAGGCTGCTGAAAGACGAAAACAAAACAACTAGGAGTTAATAAACGTAACTCTCGATTAAAAGTGAACTTTACCACTCTATGTTAAGCTTTTTTACTTTGAAGATACGGTTAGACGTGCACGTTCTTTCGCACGGCGACGTGCTAAAACCTTACGACCATTTTTAGTTGCCATCCGAGCACGAAAACCGTGGCTACGGTTGCGTTTTAATATGGAGGGTTGGAAAGTACGTTTCATCCTTAAATTTACCTTAAGTACTACGTTAGTAACCGTATTTAACTATTAAGTATAGAAATAAATAACCGAAGTTTCAACCTTGTTACTATTTTACTATAAAAGTACAAATAGTACAAGTAAGAAATGAATTAAACTATCATATTATGGTTACACGATCAGATGTCTACTATCTTATCTTAGGTTACTTTTAAACACTGTTTATTCAGTGCAGGTAGAAGCACTTCTTAGTGCTGCTAATTACCCTGTTAGGACCAAGAACAAAGAAGATTTACTTATTGCAAGAATAACAGTTTAAAATAGTGTTTGGTTGTATCAGGATAATCTGTGTCAAAAAAAATAATTTAAATTACTTGGTACTGTTTTGTTGGTCTTGTTCTATGGGAGTAAACCGTGTCACTTTCGCTTTGGCAGCAATGTCTTGCCCGGTTACAATATGAATTAACTGCCACAGAATTTAAGATGTGGATCCGCCCCCTACAAGCAGAACTGAGTGACAACACTCTAGCGCTTTATGCCCCTAATCGCTTTGTCCTAGATTGGGTTATAAATAACTATTTTAACAGTATCAATTTATTAATAAATGACTTTTGTGGCAATGATGCGCCGTTACTGCGGTTTACAGTTGGTAGCAAACCGTCACAAATAATGGTACTACAGTCCATAAACCATAATGCTAGCGAAACTGCTTTGCAGCCAACCGCTTCCCGCCTATGCCTAGTTAGGCATAGGCGAAACAATGCTAAGTTACCACCTCCGTTGCAGTTAGAGCTTGCTTATCGCTCTAATGTAAATTTTAAAAATAATTTTGATAATTTTGTCGAAGGTAAATCGAATAAGCTGGCACGTGCGGCAGCGTGGCAGGTTACCTATAATCTAGGTGGCACCTATAACCCACTATTTTTATATGGTGGTACCGGGTTGGGAAAAACGCACTTGCTACATGCGGTCGGCAATGGAATTATGGCGTATCAGGCCAACGCCAAAGTAGTATATATGCATTCCGAGTGTTTCGTGCAGGAGATGGTAAAAGCTTTGCAAAATAACGCCATTGAGGAATTCAAACGTTATTACCGTTCGGTAGATGCATTACTTATCGATGACATTCAGTTTTTTGCTAACAAGGAGCGCTCACAGGAGGAATTTTTTCATACTTTTAATGCACTGCTGGAAGGCAATCAGCAGATTATCCTGACTTCTGATCGTTATCCTAAAGAGATAAACGGGGTAGAGGATCGGCTAAAATCGCGCTTCTGCTGGGGGCTAACAGTAGCGATCGAGACACCAGAACTAGAAACACGCGTGGCAATTTTAATGAAAAAAGCCGACGAGAAAGATATACCTCTTCCAGGAGAAGTCGCATTATTTATCGCTAAGCGTTTGCGTTCTAATGTGCGAGAGCTAGAAGGAGCGCTTAATCGCGTAGTCGCTAACGCCAACTTAGCTAGTAGGGTAATTACCATTGATTTTGTGCGTGAAGCGCTGCGTGATCTACTGGCGCTACAAGAAAAGATGGTCACTATCGATAATATTCAGAAAACCGTAGCAGCATATTATAAAATTAAGTTTACAGATTTACTCTCCAAGCTTCGGTTACGCTCAGTAGCCCGACCCAGACAGATGGCGATGGCGTTATCCAAAGAATTAACTAACCATAGTCTGCCAGAAATAGGCGAAGTATTTGGGGGGCGCGATCATACTACAGTACTGCATGCCTGCCGAAAAATAGCTCAGCTTTGTAAAGAAAGCTCTTCTATTAAAGAAGATTTTTCTAAATTAATTATGATGTTATCTTCCTAACTATGAAATTTATTATTGAACGTGAACATATTCTTAAGCCCTTACAACAAGTAAGTGGCCTGCTGGGGGGGCGCCTTAAATTACCTATCCTAAAGAACCTGTTACTACAGGTGACAGAAGACCGTTTACTGTTGACCAGCACTGATTTAGAAATAGAATTGGTCGCACGGATCGAGCTAAGTGGCGCTGTCCCAGGCGCCACTACTGTGCCGGCGCGCAAGTTTTTTGATATTTGTCGCGGCCTTTCGGAGGGAGCTAAAATCGATGTGACGCTGGAAGAAAAACGGATCCTAATTATCTCAGGTCGTAGTCGCTATTCACTTTCTATGCTTCCCGCAATCGATTTCCCCAATCTCGATAATTGGCAAATCAAGGTGCAATTAACTTTATCGCAGGCTATACTAAAACAGCTAATTGAATCGACTCAGTTTTCCATGGCTCATCAGGATGTACGTTACTACCTTAACGGTATGCTCTTTGAAACTGAAGGTAATAAACTACGCACTGTAGCCACAGACGGCCATCGTTTGGCCGTCTGTGAGATACCTGTCGGTGAAGCTCTTTCATCACATTCTATTATTGTGCCACGTAAAGGTATAATAGAGCTTGTACGTATGTTAGATGGCAGTGTTAATCCAGTAACGCTACAGATTGGTAACAATCAAATTCGCGCTATTGTGGGTGATTATATTTTTACCTCTAAACTTGTTGACGGTCGTTTTCCTGACTATCGCCGCGTTTTGCCGAAAAAACCTGAAAAAATACTCGAGGCTAAGTGCGATATACTCAAACAGGCTTTTACTAGGGCCGCGATTCTTTCTAATGAAAAGTTCCGCGGTGTGCGATTATTGCTCAGCGCCAATCAATTGAAAATCAACGCTCATAATCAAGAACAGGAAGAATCAGAGGAAATTTTAGACGTTATCTACCAGGGCAGTGAGATGGAAATAGGTTTTAATGTTAATTATATAATTGATGTACTCAATGCTTTGAAATGCGAGGAAGTAAAGTTGCTTCTGACCGATGGTGTTTCCAGCATGCAAATCGAAGATTGTGCTAGCCATGCAGCAGTCTATGTTGTGATGCCGATGCGGCTATAGAAATTTAATTTTTAATCATTTAAATTTTAATCACTATTTAATTCTTAATTATTTTTTTATAAACAAGTTGAGTAAATGTTAGATTTACTTTGATCAAAAAATGTTAATAATTAATTGTGTTACTGCATTTGCTAGTTAGCTGGAATCAATGTCTTCAGTTTACTTTAATTATTAGCGGTACTTCTAAAAAAAAGATACTGGTGCTCATTTTGCTATGAGTGTGGCAGTAACAAATTGACTCTGCGATTATGAACAATAAACAGAAAATTTCGTATGGAACAAGATAGCAAAAGCTAAAATAAGTTTTTAATTCTAATTACAAATAAGCGGGAAAAGTTGATGTCGAATTTTTATGACTCCTCAAGTATTAAAGTCCTCAAAGGACTGGATGCGGTGCGCAAGCGCCCGGGTATGTATATCGGCGATACCGATGATGGTACCGGTCTACATCATATGGTATTTGAGGTTGTAGATAACGCTGTTGATGAATCCCTTGCAGGTCACTGTAATGAAATCTTGATCACTATTCACGAAGACAATTCTGTTTCGGTACAAGATAACGGCCGTGGTATTCCGACAGGTCTTCATGAAGATGAGGGTGTCTCTGCAGCTGAAGTAATCATGACCGTGTTACATGCGGGCGGTAAGTTTGACGATAACGCCTATAAAGTAGCTGGGGGGCTGCATGGTGTCGGTATCTCAGTAGTTAACGCACTGTCAGAAAAACTTGAGCTGATGATTAAAAGAGAAGGTAAATTGCATTACCAGACCTATCATGATGGTGTGCCGCAATCGCCGTTAAAAGTCTTGGGAAAAACCAATCAAACTGGCACCACCGTGCACTTCTGGCCTAGCTTAACTATCTTTACTAATCACACCGAATTCCAATATGAAATTCTAGCCAAGCGGCTACGGGAACTATCTTTTTTGAATTCTTGCTTGTCTATACGACTGCACGATAAGCGTAACAATAAGAAAGATTACTTTCATTATGAAGGTGGTATTCAAGCTTTCGTAGCATATCTGAATAAAAATAAAAGCCCCATTCATCCAAATATATTCTATTTTTGCACTGAAAAAGACAATGTTGGTGTAGAAATAGCGCTTCAATGGAATGAAGGTTTTCAAGAAAATATCTACTGTTTTACTAACAATATCCCTCAAAGGGATGGGGGTACCCATTTAGCTGGTTTCCGCGCAGCCATGACCCGTACTTTGCATTCCTATATGGATAAGGAAGGATACAGTAAGAAGATTAAGGTTAGCGCGACCGGCGATGACGCCCGCGAGGGGCTGGTGGCTGTCGTGTCAATAAAAGTAGCAGATCCAAAATTTTCTTCCCAAACTAAAGAAAAACTGGTGTCTTCTGAAGTAAAATCTGCTGTAGAGTCGCTGATGAACGAGCGAATGATAGAGTATTTGCTAGAAAAGCCTAACGATGCCAAAATTGTGGTAGGCAAAATTATCGCTGCAGCGCGCGCACGCGAAGCTGCGCGCAAGGCACGGGAAATTACACGGCGGAAAGAAACACTGGATATAGCAGGTTTGCCTGGTAAGTTAGCAGACTGTCAGGAACGCGACCCAGCACTTTCTGAACTATATTTGGTCGAAGGAGATTCTGCCGGTGGATCAGCTAAACAAGGTCGTAACCGTAAAAATCAGGCCATTTTACCACTAAAAGGAAAAATTCTTAACGTCGAGAAAGCGAGTTTCGATAAGATGCTGTCTTCGCAGGAAGTTGCAACCTTAATAACTGCTCTCGGTTGCGGTATCGGCCGTAATGAATACAACCCGGATAAACTTCGTTATCACAATATTATAATTATGACTGATGCCGATGTTGATGGCGCGCATATTCGCACTTTGCTATTGACGTTTTTCTATCGTCAGATGCCAGAAATTATTAAACGTGGTCATGTTTTTATTGCCCAGCCGCCTTTATATAAAGTAAAAAAAGGTACCCAAGAAAAATATATTAAAGATAACAAAGCCATGGACCTATATCAGATAGCGTTAGCGATGGATGGCGCGATACTGCATACTAATTCTCAATATCTGGCCGGCAAACGACTGGAAAACCTGGTTAACGAGTATTATGCCGTACAAAATATAATAGATTGCATGGAGCGACGTTATCCCCGTGCGTTGCTCAATCAGCTAATTTACCAGCCGACGTTAACTAAAAGGCAATTAACTCAGCAAGAACAGGTAATAAACTGGATGGCTTCATTGGTCGCAGCGCTTAACGATAAAGATAATAAGCCCGGTAGTAGCTACCACTACAAGGTGCAAGAAAATTGTGAACGTAAGATATTTGAGCCGTTGTTGCAAGTACGGACTAACGGCGTAGATAACTACTATCTGCTAGATTATACATTCATCTCCGGCAGTCAATATCGAAAACTGGTAGCATTAGGTGAAAAGCTTAGCGGTATCATAGATACGGCTACCTATATTGAGCGCGGTGAGCGCTGCCAGTCAGTCACTAGCTTTGAGCAGGCGTTGGAGTGGTTATTAAAAGAATCAAGCCGCGGTCTGGCGGTGCAGCGCTATAAAGGGTTAGGTGAAATGAATCCAGAGCAATTGTGGGAAACAACCATGAACCCAAACAATCGCCGCATGTTGCAGGTCACAGTAAAGGATGCCATTGCCGCAGATCAGCTGTTTACTACTCTCATGGGAGATGCGGTAGAACCTCGCCGAGCTTTTATTGAAGAAAACTCGTTGAAGGCGGCAAATATCGATATTTAAATTTTGCCGTTAAAAAGCAATAATTTTCTGGTAATCCTATTCTTAGGTAGTCCTATGGTAAGACTAGATATAATACATCGTATAAAGGCGATGTCACTGCGATAAGATAATCTCCGGCGGCATGAACCAACTAAGTTGTGCTCACTATGCTTTTCCATCTAGCATTCCAGCAAACTACCACGTCATGGGCTATTCAGCAATAGTAATATAGTCTCTAAGTTAGCAATACTATTAGCCTAGTAGTTATAGGGATTTAAAACAAAAATAATTTTATTTACTGATTATACAATAAATTATTGTATAATGAGTAGCGTGTATTCTGCTGAATTTGTGCAGAAAAGTGCACGCAGTTTTTTATTAATTTTACAGCAGGATAGTTAAATATGAAAAATGTTGGTTTTATCGGATGGCGCGGTATAGTCGGTTCTGTCCTCATGCAGCGCATGATCGAAGAACACAATTTCGACAATATTAACCCAGTATTTTTTTCTACTTCCCAGTATGGTCAGCCAGCACCTGTCATTAACGGTCAACATAGCACCCTACAAGATGCCCGGGATTTGGCAGCACTTAGCGTTTTAGACGTTATTATCACCTGTCAGGGCGGGGATTATACCAATGAAATTTATTCTAAACTTCGTGCTATTGGTTGGCAGGGCTATTGGATAGATGCAGCTTCGACGTTACGCATGCACGATGATGCTATTATCATACTAGATCCCGTTAACCAAGAGTTGATTCAACAGGGCCTGAATCGCGGTATTAAAACCTTTGTCGGTGGCAATTGTACTGTTAGCTTAATGCTGATGTCATTAGGCGGTTTATTTGCCCAGGACATGGTAGAATGGGTCTCAGTAGCAACTTATCAGGCTGCCTCAGGCAGCGGCGCGCGGCATATGCGTGAATTACTAGAGCAAATGGGGCTATTGTACGGCGTAGTAGAAAGTTCGCTGCAAGATCCGGCTTCAACAATGCTGGATATTGAACAACGTGTAACAGAGTTAACCCGCAGCGGAACGCTACCAACGGATAATTTTGGCGTGCCGCTAGCCGGAAGTCTAATCCCTTGGATAGATAAGCAACTTGAAAATGGTCAGAGCCGTGAAGAGTGGAAAGGACAGGCGGAAACCAACAAAATTCTAAACTCTCGTCAAGCTATCCTAGTAGATGGTTTATGCGTGCGCATTGGAGCGCTGCGTTGCCATAGTCAGGCATTCACTCTAAAGTTGAAGCGAAATCTACCGTTGGTAGAAATCGAACAGTTGCTCGCTACTCACAACGTTTGGGTTAATGTGATACCAAACGATCGTGAACTCTCGATGAGAGAGTTAACTCCGGCGGCGGTCACTGGTACGCTGCATACGCCGGTTGGTCGGTTACGTAAATTAAACATGGGGCCAAAATATCTCTCAGCTTTTACTGTCGGCGATCAGCTATTATGGGGAGCCGCCGAGCCTTTGCGCAGGATGCTGTATCAATTGACGCGTTGATATTCGCCACTACTACATACCTAGTAATATCCCTAATTAGGAATATCCATAATTAAGACCAGTATTATACTTAATACTGATTTAGAATAAATAACGTACTATTTGGCGCCACTGCAATAGCAACAGTTTAATATTGTTAATTTATCTTTAGAGGAAGATTGTTCTCTAAATTTAGAATAGTTATTTTATCATAGATATCTAAATAATATTTAAGTTATGAGTATATATGTTTATAATTATATTTGTAATTTGCTTATCTAACCATTAGGATAGAAGGAGAGCTAAATAGTAAGCTTAATTATATATTATTAAAATAAGGAGAGAGAATTGGAATCGCCATTAGGATCAGATTTGTCGCGACTTGTTAGAATATGGCGCGCTTTAATTGACCACCGTTTAAAACCTTTAGAACTCACACAGACGCATTGGATAACTTTACATAATATTTGTCAGTTACCACCTGAGCAATCGCAGATTCAACTAGCAAAAGCTATCGGTATTGAACAACCATCATTAGTACGAACGTTGGATCAGCTCGAAGAAAAAGGGCTTATTACCAGGCATATCTGCGCCAATGACCGGCGGGCAAAGCGGATCAAATTGACTGATTCTGCTGAGGCTCTTATTAATAAAGTCAATAATGTTATTGACAGTACCCAAGATGAAATACTCAATGGTCTTATTAAGGAAGATATTCAGTTACTGATTAATATTATAGCCAAATTAGAAAAAAATATTCTGGATATTTATAATAAGTCTTAATGCGTTATACTTAATACTTAACGCGATGACGTAAACAATAAACAACCGGTATCAATAACCGGTTGTTTATTATTTAGCTATTATCTATTTATCTATCTAATTTTCTAACAGAACAATAAAATTAAAATAAAAAAATATAAAAAATTAGGTAGAGCTAGGATAGCCTTAGGTAAATCACTGCTGACACTGTGATGGAGTTTTTTAATGTCTAGTGACCAACTAATACAACAATTGCATGAACGTGGCCTCATTGCTCAAGTCACAGCCTATAAGGCTCTAGTTAATCGGTTGGCGATAGGGAAAATTTCTTTATATTGCGGTTTCGATCCGACTGCTGATAGCTTGCATATGGGACATCTAGTACCATTATTATGTCTGAAACGCTTTCAGTTAGCCGGTCATCGGCCTGTGGTTTTGATCGGAGGTGCGACAGGACTTATTGGCGATCCCAGCTTTAAGTCAACAGAACGTAAGCTGAATTCTGCTGATATTGTGCAGGATTGGATGGAAAAGATTAAACGCCAAGTTTCGCTGTTCCTTGACTTTAATTGTGGCGATAATAGCGCCATCATTACCAATAATTATGACTGGTTCAGTACCATGGACGTATTAACTTTTTTATGCAATATCGGTAAGCGCTTTTCTGTTAAGCAAATGATTAATAAAGAAGCGGTAAGACAACGTTTTAACCGCAACGACAGCGGGATTTCTTTTACTGAGTTTGCCTATAACCTCCTGCAAGGATATGATTTCGCTTATCTAAATAAAAAATATGGCGTAATACTCCAGATTGGAGGTTCTGATCAATGGGGCAATATAACCTCAGGTATAGATTTAACGCGCCGATTGTCCCAAAATACCGTTTTTGGTATGACCGTCCCACTAATAACCAAAGCTGACGGTATTAAATTTGGCAAGACTGAAGGTAACGCGGTATGGTTAGATCCGAGTAAAACTAGTCCATACAAATTTTATCAATTCTGGCTTAATACGACCGACAGCGATGTATATCGCTTCTTAAAATTATTTACTTTCTTTAGGTTAGAGAGTATTGATGAGTTAGAGCAAGACGACCGTAAAAACTACAAAAAACCACGTGCCCAATATCTCCTCGCGGAGGAGATTACTCGTATTGTGCATGGCGAACCAGGGCTTACTGCGGCGAAACGTATCACCTCCTGTCTTTTTACCGGAGCACTTGACGATCTGACCGAAGCTGATTTTGCTCAGTTGGAACAAGATGGTATACCAACGGTCGCCCTTGAGCCGGGTGCGAATCTTAAGCAGGCGCTAGTAGCAGCAGAACTGGTGCCGTCGCTCCGACAAGCACATACCATGATTACTTCAAACGCTATAGCTGTAAACGGTAAAAAACAGGCATCAACGGAGTATATATTTAATGATGCAGATAAGTTATATAGACGCTATACCCTCCTACGCCGTGGTAAAAAAAACTATTGCCTAATTTCTTGGTAAAAACATAAAAATTATAATAAATGGCTATATTACTACGGTATATCATTAGCCCGTGAGAGAGTTTGAAGTCTCGGTGCAAAAACTAGCATCAATAAGGCTATAATACCGGTGTAAACACCAATTTGCATAAATACATGACTGTATACCTGAAGAGAATGATGCTTGTCACTAACTGTAGAATGCAGTGCAGACAAATTTGCGACGAAACCTGCAATGATTGCAGCTGCTGCGGTTGTAAAGAACCAGGCACCCATAATGAACCCCATAAGGCGTTTGGGGACTAACTGCGCTACCATAGAAAGTCCCAAGCCTGAAATCATCAATTCTCCGATACTTTGCAGCCCATAACTTAAGATGAGCCAGTAAATAGAGACCATTTCCTTTTTACTAGCGAAATGTGCCCCTAAAGGAAGTATCAGAAAAGCCAGCGAGCAAAGTAACATGCCGATAGCAAATTTAAAAGGCATCGGCAGGCGATCACCTAAACGATTATAGCCTACCGCCAGCAACGGACTAGCTATCATAATCCAAAACGGATTCAGCGCCTGAAATTGCTCAGGTTCAAATTGAAGGCCTAGTAATGTTCTCTCGACGTGATGAATAGCGAAGAAGTTTAGGGAAGTAGGCATTTGGCTATATAGGACGAAGAACACCACCGCCTCTAGCATCATAATTAACGCTACTAGCATACGGCGACGATCTAAATTCTGCAGACTAAATGTCTCAAAGGCGAAAACTACCAGTATCACTATAGCTACCAAACCTAGCGCAATACAAGCGATTTCTTGATTGTGCAGTAACCAGGTGGCAAGAGGAATAAGCAGGGTAACACCAGCGATGACCGCGAGCAAAACATACCATTTCAGCGCAACAAAATCAGGCGCAGAACCGTAATATTTTATACAATTGCGGCAGCAAACAAAATTTACTAAGGTGATCAGCATCCCTAAAACACTTAAAGAAAAAGCTACACTCCAGCCATAATGCGCCGCCAACCAAGGTGTAGCTATCATAGATAGAAAAGAGCCGATATTAATAGCCATATAATACATGGTAAAGGCACCATCTAAACGAGAATCTCCTTTTTCATAGCAGGTAGCGAGCAAAGAGGATGGATTTGCTTTGAACAAGCCACTGCCCACGGCGATTGTGGCCATACCAAAATAAATCCAGAAGACCTGATGCCCAGACCAGGCCACTATACTGTAACCCGCAGTTAGTACGATCGTGCCGAGAATAATGACGCGTTTAGTGCCGAGCACTTTATCTCCCAACCAGCCACCGATAGCAACAAAACCATACACAAGCGCACTGAATGATGAAAATAAAGTAATAGATGCTGATTGAGAGAGACCGAGCATGTTTACCAGATAAACAGTTATAATACTCTGTAGACCGTAATAGCCAAAGCGCTCCCATAATTCAATCGAAAAAATTAGATAAAATGATTTTGGTTGTTTAAAAGCGCTTAATAGAAAGCTTTGTTCATGGTATTTTTGTTTGACAGTTAACACAACGACCTCATTAATGTTACTAGATCTAATCCAATTATTTAACGTGAACGTGATGGTCGGCCAGCCAAAAGTTAATAATTTTCGCCCGAATCTAGACAGCGCTAGCTTGCCCCGACGGTAAAGTTTGAGACAAAACTAAAGAGGATTATTGCCAGATATATCCATAATTGATGGGTCGTGCAGGATTCGAACCTGCGACCAATTGATTAAAAGTCAACTGCTCTACCAACTGAGCTAACGACCCCATTAAAAAATTAATTATAAAAGAGCAAAAAAAATAGAGTGGTAGGTGATGACGGGATCGAACCGCCGACCCCCTCCTTGTAAGGGAGGTGCTCTACCAGCTGAGCTAATCACCCATATTCTCAGATAAGATTACTTTTTACAGTAGGACAATAAAAAAAACATTATATATGATGACGGGATAAAACTTCAACCTACCTACAACCTTGTTGTAAGGTAGGGCTCTACTAGCTGAGCTAATCACTCAGCTATTTAGCGTCGCATTATAGGGCACAGTTGCAATGAGTCAATAATTTTCTAAAAAAAATTGCATTTTATCTTAAAGTTAGCTAGGTTACTCTTCTTTTATTAAAGTTAGATTACTACTAATTAATAGTCATTCTCGATGACTAGTCGTTGCTTTTTCCATGCGTAATAAATCAAGCAAGGTACCATAACTTCTGATGAAAATTAAAACCCGTTTTGCGCCTAGTCCTACAGGTTATTTGCATGTTGGTAGCGTGCGTACCGCGCTTTATTCCTGGTTATTCACCCGTAATCAAGGCGGTAATTTTATTTTAAGAATAGATGATACTGATCTTAAACGTTCAACGCAACCAGCAATTAAAGCCATAATAGATAGCATGAATTGGCTGAATTTAGACTGGGATGAAGGGCCCTATTTTCAGACTAAACGCTTGAATCGCTATAATGAGGTTATCGATGACATGTTAGCAAATGGAACTGCTTATAAATGTTATTGCTCTCAATCACGGTTACAAACCTTACGTGAAACACAAATTATAGCATATAAAAAACCACGTTATGATGGTTATTGTCGCGAGAATCGAAAATTGTACGGTGATGATGAACCCTACGTGGTACGTTTTTGCAATCCACAGTCAGGTGAGGTTATATTTAATGATTTAATCCGTGGGCCTGTTAAATTTAGTAATCAAGAGCTAGATGATTTGATTATCCGGCGCACTGATGGTTCACCTACCTATAATTTTTGCGTAGTAGTCGACGATTACGATATGGATATTACCCATATTATCCGTGGTGAAGATCATATCAACAACACGCCTCGACAGATTAATATCTTCAAAGCTCTAGGCGCTCCAGTACCAGTATATGCACATGTGTCGATGATTTTAGGAGATGATAGCAAAAAATTGTCTAAACGCCATGGTTCGGTTGGGGTAATGCAATACCGCGATAACGGTATCCTACCAGAAGCGCTACTTAACTATCTGGTACGTCTGGGATGGTCTTACGGCAACCAAGAAATTTTTAGCTTAGATGAAATGAAGCATCTGTTTAAGATTGAAGCAGTTAGTAAGTCTGCCAGCATATTTAATATGGCTAAACTACTTTGGCTTAATCAATATTATATTAATCATATGCCGACGGCATATATCGCCACACACCTAGCTTACCATCTTGAGCAACAGGGAATTAACACTTGTAACGGCCCTGAGCTTACAGTATTAGTAAAGCTATTTAGTAAACGCTGTAAAACCTTGAAGGAGATGGCTACAAAATGCCGTTATTTTTACCAGGACTTTAGCGAGTTTGATAATGACTCTGCTAAAAATTATTTTAATTCGTTTGCTGCTGATCCACTCAAAATAGTAAGCACTAAATTAGCAGGACTCGATGCATGGACGCCAGTTTTAGTACGTTCAGCTATTGAGCAAACAGCAGAACAGCTTGCTTTGAGCATAGAAAAAGTAGGTATGCCACTGAGAGTGGCGGTAACCGGCACCTGTCAGTCCCCCGCTCTTGATGTCACCATCCATGCGATAGGACAGAAACGCTGTCTGGAACGTATCAAGAGGGCACTTATTTTTATTGCTAACCATGCAAAATAGATGAATAATTTGATATTGACAAATTTAACTAAAATTTGTATAATTTTAGTATATTGAGTGTACAATAATAGTACAAGTGAACTGGGGGCTATAGCTCAGTTGGTAGAGCACTTGCATGGCATGCAAGATGTCAGCGGTTCGATTCCGCTTAGCTCCACCAATAAAAAGTTTATATTTACTATTTTTTTAATGTCCACATAAATCTGACCAGGAAGCATAAAGATATTTAAACATTGACCAATAAGTGAGTACAGTAGCAATATATAATGCGGTGATACCTATTTCTGTTACTAGTAAATAATCTGGTCGCCAGAGTAGGGCTATTAAAGCCAGCATCTGAGCTGTAGTTTTTACCTTACCAATCCAAGATACTACCATTCTACTACGTTTCCCTATTTCTGCCATCCATTCGCGTAATGCCGATATTATAATTTCACGGGTTATCATGGTTGCTGCGGGAATTGTTATCCACCAAGAATGAAAATGCTCTGCAACTAATACTAATGCCATAGCAACCATGATTTTATCAGCAACTGGATCAAAAAATGCGCCTAATCTTGTAGTCTGCTTCCATCTTCGAGCCAAGAAACCATCAAACCAATCTGTTAACGCCGCTAAAACAAAAATTAATGAGCAACAAATTGTAGCCCAAGAAAAAGGAAGATAGAAAGCTAGGACAAATAACGGTATCATTAAGATACGGAACATGGTAAGCCAAGTCGGTATATTTAGTTGCATAACACTTTGGTAAGTATCCGGCCAGGCTAGAAATTATATGTATGTTGTTATATTGCTGCAAGTGTTTCAACGTATTATTTTTTTATTTTTTTTAAGACAAAAACTAATTGAGCATATCTTTATATTATCTAGATCTAGATAATATAAGACTCACCTATACTCAACAAAACTAAAAATAGTTATTACTAATTAATACTATAAGTACTTTATTCTTAGTTGCGCAAAGTATAGGCTTTACAGATTTATATAGCCTCATAAAACGTAACATACTAATTTTTATTTATTTAAAATAAAAAAGACATATTTTATATCAAAACATGTAGGTCATACCTAAAGCAACTATATCGTTGGTAGAGATATGCGCTTTTTTAGTAAAATTATCTTTAGCAAGTAAATTGATACGATAGTCAACAAAAGCTAACATATTTTTATTGAAACTGTAGCTTGCACCCAGTTCAATATATTTTTTAATATCTTGTTTTTTGCTCTCAATGTTGTTACTAATTTTCGATTGCGTATAGCCAAGAGAGGAACGCATACCGAAATCAAACTGGTATTGCGCAACCAACTCAATATTTTTTGCTTTTTTAGCAAAACCGTAAAATTTATGATTCCAATCATCTTTGGTAAATTTTCCTACCGGTGTCATGTTACGCGTTTCGTTATAAAGTGCTGCCAAATAGAGATTATTAACATCATATTTCAGACCCAAGGAATAAGCTTGCGCTTTTCTGCTATTGTTTTCCATTAATGATCCAAAATGCAATGAACGCTGCCCGACAGTACGTTTGCCATTAGCATAGGCTGCACTAGTTGAAACCCCGTTACCTAAGTTATAGGTAACAGAAATACCATAAACATCACCGTTAGCTTCTCTAAGGCTCCGACCTTTATTCTGGGTGTAATCTTTTTTTCCTTGAAATTGCAGAGCAAAGTTTAGACCATCTATGACCCCGAATAAATTTTTATTTCGGTAAGTAAATACACCGTTTGCACGTCCAGATATCAAATTATCATTAATTGTGGTAGTACCGCCTAACTCTGGCATAACATCGGTCCAGGCGCCTACATCATAAAGCACACCATAATTACGGCCGTAATCGATACTACCGATATCGCCAAACTGTAAACCAGCAAAACCAAGATACGTGATATTTTCTTGATCGCCTTGGTTTTCCGTATGCCGTGCTAATATTTTCTGTTCCCAGGTACCAAAACCTATGAGACCGTCGCTAATCTGGGTTTCTCCCCTAAAGCCTAAACTAGCAAAAGAGCGATCACCGTTTTGATCGTTATCACCAGAAGTATAACGCGTACTATTTAATTTACCAAAAAAATCTAATTTATTACCATATTTATTATATAATTCAATAGCATTAGTTGTATCTGTTATTAGTATGGCCAAAAAGAAAACAGCCAGATATTTTAGTTTCATAAAAACCTCTATATATTATTATATAGTTATAATATTTTCTAATTTAACATCTTCTGAATTAGACACCTGCGGTAGCTAAAAATAACACTCTTCAATAAATTCTGTAATCATCTTTAAAGTATTTTAAGTATGGCTAGGACTATAGATACTATAGCGAAATTATATTCGCTGCTTTTTAAAAAATCAAGCAATTACATAATATTAAATATTAATTATTTAATTTAAAAAACATAACAAATTACCTACTAGGTACTACTAAATAATTTAGTATATTAAATATAATTTAATTAATAATTAATACTATTTTATTACTAATATTTTAATTTAAAACTAGCAAGTTTTTGTAATAAGATACTGGAATTAATTGGTTATATTCTGTATAATATTTTAGCAATATTTTATTTATTTCACATCTACCTAGGTAAAATGTTGTTATGTTACGTATTGTTAAAGAAGCTCTTACATTCGACGATGTTCTTATAATCCCCGCGCATTCTAAAGTTTTGCCCAAGACAGCCGATCTTAGTACACAACTAACGCAAAAAATTCGTCTTAATATTCCACTGCTATCTGCAGCGATGGATACGGTTACCGAATCAAGCCTCGCAATTGCGTTAGCACAAGAAGGTGGCATCGGTTTTATCCATAAAAATATGTCGATTGAACGCCAGACTGAAGAAGTAAGAAGCGTTAAAAGTTATAAAAGTGGCTTGGTTACAACACCACAGTGCGTAAATCCCAATACTAAGCTGTTTGAAGTAAAAGCACTTACTGCCCGTAATGGTTTTGCCGATTATCCGGTAGTTACGGAAGAAAATGAATTGGTAGGTATCATTACCGGACGAGATGTGCGCTTTATCAGCGACCTAAGTCAGCCAGTATCAGCCGTAATGACACCAAAATCGCGTCTAGTTACGGTAAAAGAAAATGAGGCTAGCGAAGTTATTCCAGCCAAAATACACGACAAAAGAGTTAAGAAAGCTCTAGTAGTAGATGATAAATTCCATTTACTCGGTATGATTACAGTGAAAGCTTTCCAAAAGGCAGAACACAAACCTAATGCTTGTAAAGATGAGTATGGCCGTTTGCGTGTCGGTGGGGCAGTTGGTAGTAGTAATGAAAAGCGTATTGATGCACTAGTTAGTGCTGGCGTAGATGTTTTACTTATTGACTCTTCCCATGGACATTCTGAAGGCGTGCTACAGCGTATACGTGATACCCGCGCTAAATACCCTGATCTACAAATTATCGGCGGTAACGTTGCCACTGGTGAAGGCGCGATTGCGCTTGTTAATGCTGGCGTAAGCGCGGTCAAAGTAGGTATTGGACCCGGCTCTATTTGTACTACACGCATAATTACGGGCGTCGGTATGCCGCAAATAACCGCTATCTCCGATGCGGTTGAAGCAATAAAAGGTACAATGATTCCAGTTATTGCTGATGGCGGTATCCGCTTTTCCGGCGATATCGCTAAAGCTATAGCTGCTGGAGCCGCCTGCGTTATGGTTGGATCTTTGCTTGCTGGAACAGAAGAGTCCCCTGGGGATATTGAAATATTCCAGGGACGTTCTTTCAAGTCCTACCGTGGTATGGGATCTCTTGGGGCAATGTCCAAAGGCTCTTCAGAGCGTTATTTTCAGATAGATAATGCTGCTAATAAATTGGTTCCGGAAGGCATTGAAGGAAGAGTAGCTTATAAAGGTCGTCTAAAAGAAATAATACACCAGCAAATGGGTGGACTGCGTTCCTGTATGGGGCTTACTGGTTGTGCTACTATCGAAGACCTACGTACCAAAGTTAAATTTGTCCGTATCAGTAGTGCTGGTATTCAGGAAAGCCATGTCCACGACGTGGCTATAACTCAAGAGTCTCCTAATTACTATTAATTAACCGATTCAGCGCTAGTCAGGCTTCGCTGTTAGCGATCAGCTTACTCGTCAGTTTGTCCGCGTTTAATCAGTAATAAATCTTAACATGCTTTCGGCATAAGCCATATTATAATGACAGAACATATTCATAAACACCGCATTCTAATTCTTGACTTCGGGTCGCAATATACTCAATTAATAGCTCGTCGGGTGCGAGAACTAGGTGTTTATTGTGAGCTTTGGGCCTGGGATGTAACCGAAGAAAAAATCCGTAACTTCAATCCCAGCGGGATTATTCTTTCTGGCGGACCAGAAAGCACTACCGAGCTAAATAGCTCGCGCGCACCAGATTATGTATTCAAGGCAGGCGTGCCTGTATTAGGCGTCTGTTACGGAATGCAAACTATGGCAATCCAGCTTGGCGGTAAAGTACAGGGATCTTTACAGCGTGAATTTGGCTCTACAAAAGTAGAAGTTCTTACTGAAAGTCAACTAGTGAACGATATTCAGGATGAAATAAACGATAGTGGTACGTCTATATTAGACGTATGGATGAGCCATGGCGATAAAGTTACCGCTATTCCTTCAGATTTTGTTACCGTCGCCAGCACTGAAAATTGCCCATTCGCAATTATAGCTAACAAAAAGAAACATTTTTATGGTGTACAGTTTCATCCAGAAGTAACTCATACACGTCAAGGTCAGCGAATACTGGAACGTTTTGTACTCAATATCTGTCGGTGCGCTCCCCTGTGGACTACGTTAAAAATAATTGAAGACATAATTGACCGCATCCGTAAAAAGGTTGGCAACGATAAGGTAATACTGGGGCTTTCAGGTGGTGTGGACTCATCAGTAACAGCAATGCTACTGCATCGAGCTATCGGTGAGCGACTGATCTGTGTATTTGTTGATAATGGCCTGCTGCGTCTTAACGAAGCACAACAGGTGATAGAAATGTTTAACGACCGTTACTACGGGTTAAATATTATACATGTACCGGCAGAAGAGCGTTTTTTAAGTGCATTAGCAGGCATTAACGATCCAGAAAAAAAACGAAAAACAATTGGTCGAGTTTTTATAGAAGTGTTTGATGAACAGGCTATGAGTATCAAAAACGTAAAATGGCTTGTTCAGGGCACTATCTATCCTGATATTATTGAGTCAGCAGCTTCAACTACCGGCAAAGCGCAAATTATAAAGTCGCATCATAATGTCGGGGGCCTGCCAAAAAAAATGAAAATGGGGCTAGTAGAACCGCTGAAAGAGCTATTTAAGGACGAGGTCCGTAAGATTGGGCTAGAGCTTGGCTTACCTTATAATATGCTTTACCGTCATCCATTCCCGGGACCTGGATTAGGCATACGCGTATTGGGTGAAGTAAAAAAAGAGTATTGTGATTTACTGCGCCGTGCTGATGCAATCTTTATTGAAGAACTATATAAAGCTGATCTATACAACAAAGTTAGTCAAGCCTTCACGGTTTTTCTACCGGTTTGCTCAGTTGGTGTAATGGGAGATACACGTAAATATAACTGGGTGATATCACTTCGTGTTGTAGAGACTACCGATTTTATGACGGCCCATTGGGTAAAACTGCCATACGATTTATTAGGACGAGTATCTAACCGTATTATTAATGAAATTAATGGTATCTCCCGAGTGGTATACGATATTTCCGGAAAACCCCCAGCAACGATCGAGTGGGAGTGATCTATTTTTTATCTCTTTTAGAGCTAGATAAAAATCTAATAACAAAGACAACGGGTTAAACATTATGTGTTTAGTACCGATATTAAATCGGCATGAGAGGATTTGAACCTCTGACCCCCGACACCCCATGACGGTGCGCTACCAGGCTGCGCTACATGCCGAATTTTTACAGCTACCTATATTAGCTACTATCAAAACAAAGACAATAGTTTATTATTTATTTTACCTAACCTATTAAAACCTATAGTAATAAACTTTATTTAAGATTTAAGATTATTGAGTGCATGACATTAGTTGACTACTGATGGCAGTGCTAGCTCCAGTAGCATTTGGAAAATAGTATGTTTTCTGATACTTGATATATTTGAAACTTAGTATTTACTGTATTTACTATAACTACTGGATGGATCGACGACGTAGAACTATAAGCAGTAGTTAAATAAATTATAATGATTTTTATTAATCAAAGTAAGTAGTTAATAGTATATAAAAGGACTATATAGAGTCCTGATTATTTTGGCATATAGTAACCATCAAATTCTGTTGTGTAGTTGGCAATCATATATTTTATTTTAACAAGCCATGACTAAACTTCCTGTTTTTACGAGTTCATTATTACATCCACGCTATTGGATAAATTGGTTTTGTATAGGTCTACTATATATTATAGTATTACTACCCTATCCTTTATTATATAAACTAGGGACTAGTCTGGGTAGACTAGCGATGCGCTTTATGCGTCATCGGGTGGCTATTGCGCGCTGTAATTTACTTTTATGTTTTCCTGATATGCTGGAAAAGGAACGTGAAGTGCTGCTAAGGCAAAACTTCGAGTCGTTGGGCATGGGGCTTATTGAAACTGGTATGGCCTGGTTCTGGCCAGAATGGCGCGTGAAGCGTTTGGCATATGTCAGTGGCCTTGAGCATATCAAACACGCGTGCGAGGAGAATAAAGGAATACTACTCATTGGGTTGCATTTTTTCACCCTTGAATTGGGAGCACGTATTTTTGGTATATATAACCCTGGTATTGGCGTTTATCGGCCACACGACAATCCTTTATTGAATTGGCTGCAAACTTGGGGGCGTATGCGTTCTAATAAATCTATGCTAGACCGTTCAGATATTAAAGGTATAATCCGTGCGCTAAAAAACAGCGATATTATTTGGTACGCGCCAGACCACGACTATGGACCCAAAAGTAGCGTATTCGCCCCGTTATTTGCCGTTCCCAAAGCTGCAACTACCTCCGGTACCTACATATTAGTCCGCATGGCCAGTCCGGCGGTAATACCCTTTGTTCCGCGCCGTCTTCCAGAGGGGCGCGGTTATGAATTGATTGTATTTCCCAACGAGCGCCTTTTTCCACAAGAGAATGCTATTGCTGTTGCCACTTATATGAATTATCTAGTGGAGCGAGCCATTTTACTAGCGCCAGACCAATATATGTGGTTGCACCGCCGTTTTAAAACTCGCCCAACAGGAGAGCCTTCTTTATATCGTTAAGATTATGCTTTTTCTAAGTTAGAAAATGATCGGCGAGAGAGGATTCGAACCTCCGACCTACTGGTCCCAAACCAGTTGCGCTGCCAAGCTGCGCTACTCGCCGACAAATACGCTCTCTAATTAATGAGATGTATGATGGTGCGAAGAGAGGGACTTGAACCCTCATGTCCGTTAAGACACTAACACCTGAAGCTAGTGCGTCTACCAATTCCGCCACCTTCGCATACCCATTAATAATGGGGTGACTGATGGGACTCGAACCCACGACAACTGGAACCACAATCCAGGGCTCTACCAGCTGAGCTACAATCACCATAACTGATTATTGTTTACAACAAAATATAAAAATTACTATAGTTTTAATCATATCTAATGTGGTACGCCCGACAGGATTTGAACCTGAGACCTCTGCCTTCGGAGGGCAGTGCTCTATCCAGCTGAGCTACGGGCGCTTTTTATTCTTAGTCCCATTAATGGGAGGGATAGTACGAATTTAGACGATAGCTGTCTAGTAATTTTTTAAAAAAATAATACGTTACTCTTCATAAACTTATAATTAAGTTAATTATAACGCTATGTTTAATAGATAAGTATTCCTAAATCATACTTACTAAACTTAGTCTGTAGACTTTTTAAAAGTTAATATGTTATAAAATATCGTGTATTACAAGTTATTCGTGCCTAGGTTAGTTGATTGATTATGTTTAATTTAGCTGAACAAGCTTGTTTTTTACAATTATTATTTTTTTAGGACTACAAAGTTAAATTAAAATTTTTATAAATTAAGAACGCTTCATCATTTCAAAGAAATCATCATTAGTTTTAGTCATCGCTAACTTATTTATCAGGAATTCCATCGCATCGATTTCACTCATTGGATGTATAATTTTGCGTAATATCCACATCTTCTGTAGTTCTTCCTGTACAGTGAGTAACTCTTCTTTGCGGGTACCAGAACGATTAAAATCGATAGCTGGAAAGACTCTTTTTTCAGCTATTTTACGAGATAAATGTAACTCCATATTACCCGTACCCTTAAATTCTTCGTAAATTACTTCGTCCATTTTAGAGCCGGTATCGATAAGCGCTGTGGCAATGATAGTCAGGCTACCGCCTTCTTCCATATTGCGCGCGGCACCGAAAAAACGTTTTGGCCGATGCAGGGCATTGGCGTCTACACCGCCAGTTAAGACTTTTCCGGATGCTGGTACTACGGTATTATAAGCACGGGCTAGACGGGTAATAGAATCTAATAAAATAATAACGTCTTTTTTATGCTCGACTAGGCGTTTAGTTTTTTCAATCACCATCTCTGCTACTTGTACATGACGTGCAGCTGGTTCGTCAAAGGTCGAAGCGATAACTTCGCCTTTGACTAACCGCTGCATTTCGGTAACTTCTTCAGGCCTCTCATCAATCAGTAGCACCATCATTACGCAGTCGGGATAATTGTAAGCGATACTTTGAGCAATATTTTGTAGCAGCATGGTTTTACCAGCCTTCGGTGGTGCTACTATCAGCCCGCGCTGACCGCGACCAATAGGAGAGGCTAAATCTAATACACGCGCTGTTAAATCTTCAGTCGAACCATTACCGCGTTCCATGCGTAAACGCAAATTAGCGTGCAACGGCGTCAGGTTTTCAAACAAAATTTTATTGCGTGCATTTTCTGGCTTTTCGTAGTTAACTTCGTTGACCTTGAGTAGCGCGAAGTAACGCTCCCCCTCTTTAGGGGGACGAATTTTACCAGCAATGGTATCACCAGTACGTAAGTTAAAACGGCGTATCTGGCTGGGAGAAATATAGATATCATCTGGGCCAGCAAGGTAGGAACTATCACTGGAGCGAAGAAAGCCGAATCCGTCTTGCAAAATTTCTAGTACTCCATCACCAAATATATCCTCGCCGCTTTTAGCATGCTGTTTAAGAATTGCAAAGATAATATCTTGTTTACGCATACGGGCCAGGTTTTCTAGTCCCATATTTTCGCCGAGAGTCACTAATTCTGAAACAGGCGTATTTTTTAATTCGGTAAGGTTCATAATGGTGGGTTCTTAATGGTGGGTTCTTAAACTCGGGGTATATCTCGCTCGAACTGATGCCGAACTGATGTTTTGTATGTTACAATAGTGTAATATTTAAGATTTTAGTCGCTAGAGATTAGCCTAATTTTTGTTAGGCGTCTAGCGATCAATACAATAAATGCCAAACCCTATAGAAAAAATAGTTATAAATTTGCTTGCAGGAATTCTCTTAATTGCTTTTTAGACAAAGCTCCCACTTTAGTAGCTACTGCTTTACCTTCACAGAAGAGCAACAAAGTAGGTATACTACGTATACTATACTTATGTGTGGTGACCGGATTCTCTTCGATGTTTAATTTAGCGATGGTAAGCTTACCTTCAAATTCATCAGCTATTTCTACTAAAATCGGGGCAATACTTTTACAAGGACCACACCATTCAGCCCAAAAATCTACCAGAAGCAGACTTTTTATCTGTAATAAATTAATTTCAAAGTTATTATCATTTAGACAAATAATTTTATTGTTCATATTTTATCCACGGGAGAATTGTTACCTGATGTTTTCTAAGCAACAATTAGTTAACATTAGATCACATTACAAGAAACAAAGCTTAACTAAAAATTAGTTTTTCTGTTTTGCTCTATATCAACTAATAATTGATATTACTTCATTAGTAATATCTAAACAAAGTTGGTTTATTTAATTACTATCTTTAGCCAAAAGTTAATCAACTTAGCTAAAATTTACTACTAAGTCAATAGCTAGTTAAATTGGTTACTAGCTAGTTCTACTAGAGTAGTGGTTACAACCACCTGATTGGTGCGGTTTTAAACCGCTTTAATAAATTTATATCAAAAAAAAAGTAAATAGATTTAGTTAGCTTATAAAGCTTAATAATATTTAAGATATAATTAACCTCAATTTTTTCAGTTAAACTATAATACTAAATACTATAGCGTAACTAAAATAGCATATATGGCCAATACTACCTTCACCCTCACTAATTATTTGGGAGCACAGTCCTACAATAATAGAAGAAGAAATAGTAGGACATTGTTGTGTAATGGCTATCATAGATAGCCATGCTAAACTTGCCGACAGCCTAGACTAGGCTATACGTATCAATACGATACTTGAAGTAAAGTGTGAGATCAAAAATTCAAATTATTATCAATCAGTAATGATAACAGCCCGGCAGCTATAAACGGGCCAACTGGCACACCATGAAATAATGCTACTCCTAACACTGTGCCCATTAGTAGGCCGGCTATAACTGATGGTTGGCTTGACATCAGCGAAACTCCCCTACCACCTAACCAGGAAACCACGATCCCAATGGCAATTGCTAATAATGATTCCCAGTGAACAAAAGAACGTAGCACAGTATAAGTAGTAATCCTACCGCTGGCGATAGGAGCTAGCATACCGATAGTCACAATAATAATTCCAATGTTCAATCCCTGCTTTTCTATCCAGGGGAAACAGTTATCCATATTAGTTAAGCGAATAATCAAAAGCACTAATATGGCCACTGTTACAGTGTTATTATGAATAATAACACCGAGCGTTGCAAGCAATAGTAAAACTAGCAGCGTCGAATCAGATACATTCATAGAATCTCAATGAATATAAATTTAGTAAATAAATACTAATTAAATTACTTAACAATTAATATTGTTATTTATTTTGAATACATAAAGAATTCTGATTAACTATATTTAGATTTAATTATCTAGATTTCGATTAGGACTCTAAGAAGAGATTATTCTATCAAGTAGCACGTATTATATTTTCTATAAAAATATTATATCTGTTGCTGAAGATGATAAATATATTTTTTATAGCATATTAGCTAATATTACAGCCGGTACTAGCTATTAATATAATAATTAAATTATTAACTATTTATAATAGATATTATCTAAAAAGTATCTGAATAGATAGTATATATTTTATATTTAATATAGTTATAATTATCTAACGATAGACAGTATGTATTCATCAGCGCCGCTATACATACTATAGCGGCGATTTTATTTGCATGATACATACAGCTGGCGTAGTCAGCGTTAATCAGCTGTACTTGCTTACTACAAGGTAGCTAAATATAATATATTATATCACAGATCAAAGATATATACAAGGAATTTTATAGCAAATAACGATTAAAATTTAAGGTAACGTACTTTAAGGTTACAAAAAAAACTAAAATAGTTGACTTTGGTCTTCTTTAAGATAAGAATTAGGACAGATAGGGTCGTTAGCTCAGTTGGTAGAGCAGTTGACTCTTAATCAATTGGTCGTAGGTTCGAATCCTACACGGCCCACCAATACCTTATCTTTATCAAGCGATATTAGCGTTAATAACTTAACGACAAATTTTTTTCTGAAGATTATTTACTTTATATAGATAATGACGAGATTCTAACGATGGGTGTTTAGTGTGAAGTATTTGATAAACCTCGTTTGGATGCATTCTGTTGATAATTTTAAATGCCCTATTTTGATCTAGTGAAAAAACGCGTAGTACGCTGGCTGCACCAGCGTTGTAGGCGGTAATTACTGCGTAACGTCGGGAAATTGGATTAACAATCCCTCCTAGATAACTATTTTGCAACATGGCCAAATATGCAGTTCCAGTATCGATATTATTCTGTGGATTAAACAAATAGCTACGGCTAGGTTGACCCCATTCTCCTTTCATTTTAAAAACATCACGGCCAGCACTATATTGCACGACCTGCATTAGTCCTAGCGCGTCAGCATGGCTGACCGCATAGGGGTTAAAGCTAGATTCTATTTGAATAATCGCCATAATCAGTGACTGATCTACACCATATTGCTGTGAAGCTTTACGCACCATAGCCAGATACTTATGGGCTCGTTTATCCATATGGTTCTGCACTAACTGTATGGTAATAGACCATATGCGTTGCTTACTATTTATACGGCTTTGTAAACTAGTTTTTAGTAGGTAACTGGCAAAGTGATCTGCGCGCCATTGCCAGCGTATTGGTTCACTGTTATTATCCAATACTTGGCCATATAAAAAAGGTTTTTTACTTAGTGGAAGATTGTCAGTAACCGAGTAATAATCTATATGATTTTGGTCGTTACCCATTAATAATGTATTGATAATAGCCCGGCGTAAGTTAGTGTGTAAATTTTCTGAAGCAATCGTTTCGATAGTTACAGTACCAGTATCAAAATTGATATGACTACGGGTTTTGTAATGATCGGTATATTTAACATAGTCTTTTGGTCCAGTTATCAGTACTTCATCTAACCCCCAGATATTTTCAATATTATGAGCAAACTGACTCATGAGGAGAGCAAAACTATTAGTATCTTTTATGTATACCTCATTTTCGGCGTTCCTATTCTGATAGGTACAAGATATTAATAAAGGTGAGATGATAACTAAAAGTAATATTTTTTTCATTTTACGGATTGTTAGAATTATTTTTATTTTTTAATTCTTACACAGAGCTTTATTCATCCTTCTTATTTCTATTGAGCTCCTGATCTTCAAAAAGAAAATCAATCATTTTCTGCTCCAAAAATTTACGATCGTCGGCATTTACCATGCTTAGTTTTTTTTCGTTTATTAGCATAGTTTGTTTAGTCTGCCATTGCATCCAAGCTTCTTTTGAGAAATCTTGAAAAATTTTTTTTCCTAGTTCCCCTGGATAAATCTGAAAATCTTGCCCTTCGGCTTCACGTTTTAAAAACTTACAGTAAATAACTTTGCTCATCATTATGATCTCTTTGATTAGAATATTAAGTCTACTAATTCAGTAGAATTATAATTCATCATCATTAAACAATGAAGCGGTAGAAAGACTAACATTCTGGTAGCTGAATAGCATCATAGTCCCGTTATAATGTAATATTATAGCAATTAACTGCAAGAACTAATCTTGCGGATTTCGGTTAGATTGATGCTATAAAAACTAATAGTAGTAAAAAATTAGCTACTATAATTTATAATTTAGCTGCTATTATGAATAGCTAAATATAAAAAATAACTGTTTTTACTGGCCTGCGTACAGCATAATTTATTATAACTCTTTAGTTTTAGAGAGCTTTTTGGCTAACAGCATTTTATGAAAAATAATTTTTTTATTTCGCCTGAAGATAATGATCAGGATTGCTCGCGACAACATATCCGCAGCTTTGTCCTACGCCAGAGACGTTTGAAACAAGGGCAGCAGCATGCGTTAGATACCTTATGGACTACGATGGGGGTAGATTATAAAGCACAGCCGTTGAGCCTAGATGCGTTGTTTGGACGCGCTACCCCGGTGACGCTAGAAATTGGTTTTGGCATGGGAGAATCGCTAGTAACCATGGCAACAGCATATCCAGAAAGAAGTTTTTTAGGTATCGAAGTTCACTGGCCGGGTGTAGGCGCGTGTTTGGCTAGCGCGCATAAAGCAGAAGCAAATAATTTGCGCGTAATGTGCCACGATGCAGTGGAAGTGTTGGAATATATGATTCCGGATCAAGCGTTAGCAATGGTGCAACTCTTTTTTCCCGATCCATGGCCTAAAGTAAGGCATCATAAACGCCGTATTATGCAGCTACCTTTCGTCGCACTAATCGGACGTAAACTTGCGGACCACGGCATTTTACATATAGCGACTGATTGGCAATCTTATGCCAAACATATACTGATGGTGATGTCTGTTAACAAGATGTTTCTCAATCTTTCTACCTCTGGGGATTACGTGCCGAGACCTGTAAATCGTCCATATACTAAATTTGAACAGCGTGGCCAACGACTAGGGTATAGTGTATGGGATTTAATATTTACTAAAAAGTCAAAAGTTATCAGTAAAAAAACATATGGTTAGTCGCTGATAGATACAGACAAAGATGACATTGTTATTATCGAGCCTGAGTCAGGTTATACCTAAATAATTTCTAAAATCTGTTTAGGTAGTAGAGTAGTAGATGGTTAGATCTCTCTAAAGAGAAAAGTAGACTGCCGCAGTACTGCAATACAAATAACAATAAGGAAACATTTCTGGCACTAGTAATCTAACCAATATGTTTATTAATAGTTTTTTTTAATATCATTTTAGATGAAAAGCTCTAGTAGCAGGTTAAGAAAAGACTTTCCTTTATCAGTTACCTGCCAATAATGGGTACTTTCAGTGATGAAACCGCTAGCTAGCGCTGTATCAAGCGCAGTGCGTACCTTACTTTCATCTAGACCTGTATAGGCAGTAAATTCAGCGCGCGGCGTAGCTTCAAGTAGTCTAAAGCGGTTCATAAAATACTCAAAAGGTAAATCTGACGGTGCAACTAGATAACGTTGCGATAAATAGTTGTTTCCTTGCATATACCCACGTGGATGGTGATTTTTTACTGTGCGCATCACCGTACCGTCCAGTTGGGTAAGTTTACCGTGAGCACCGCAGCCAATGCCAAGATAGTCACCGAAACGCCAATAGTTGAGGTTGTGGTTGCACTGGAAGCCTGCTCTAGCATAAGCAGATATTTCATACTGACAGTAACCAGCAGCCTGTAACAACTGCTTTCCTTTTTGAGATATGTTCCATAAAATATCATCATTAGGTAGCTTTGGAGGCTGAGCCCAAAACAGGGTATTGGGCTCAATAGTCAGTTGATACCAGGATAAATGGGACGGCGCTAAGACTATAGCTTGCATTAAATCATCGAGTGCCCCCACGAGCGTCTGATCAGGTAAACCGTACATTAAATCAAAATTTACACTACGCAGGCCTAAAGAAACCGCCTGCTGCGCTGCGCGGTGCGTATCTTGTCCATCATGAATACGCCCAATACTGTTAAGTTTTTCAAGATCGAAGCTCTGCACACCAAGGGAAATACGGTTAACTCCAGCTTGTTTATAACCCAAAAAGCGTTCTACATCAACGGTGCCGGGATTTACTTCAATTGTTATTTCGGCGTCTAACATCAGCATTATTCTAGCGCGGATGCCATCAAGCAGTAATTGTATAGCTCTGATAGAAAGAAGACTAGGGGTACCACCACCAATAAATAATGTATTTACGCCGCGCCCATTAGTTAATACTATATCATTTTCTAAATCTGTCAGTAAATGGTACACATATTCCAAGTGTGGCATTTTGCCCTTCAGCGTGTGCGAATTAAAATCGCAGTAGGAACATTTCTGTACGCACCAGGGAATATGAATATACAAACTTAGCGGCGGTAATTTATGCATGGTACAGCGTTTTTATTATAATTGTTAGTGTTTTTCTGGTAGCAGCGTTATGATAGCTCTTCTTTTCAGCGAAGTTAGTCAAGAGTAGTGTTTCCTAAACAGTTACTTAGAAAGCAACATCTAAATATAGATACATGTTTATTATAAGTCATACCAAATACCAAGAAAAAAATCCATACTAAGATAATTTAGAGCATAGAGAATAAGGATAATGATTATCGACGAATAGTCGATTCCGTTCATGTCCGGTAGAATACGTCGAATAGGTTGTGTCAGAGGTTCACTCAATTTGTATAGTAATCGATTCATCTGGCTACGTCCCTGGCTAATCAGGCTTAGCAGCAAATGAATAAAAATCACTAAAAAAACTAATTTTCCGGCTACCTTCAGCAACGATAACAGACCAACCAGTAAATAAATTGGATCTAGAATAAGCACTCTTATCTCTATTAGCATCAGTAGCGGAAATTTTATTATCGCCAAAATAATTATCAGCAGCAGAGAGTTATTGTCTAACGGACCAAGATAAGGAATTCTTCGACGTAGAGGAATGATAATAAACTGGGTAATTTTGACGATATATTGTGAAAATGGATGATAAAAATCACAACTAACATACTGCATCCAAATACGTAGCAGTAACACCATAATATATAGATCAATAAGCGTCTTAATCAAAAACGTCAGCGTCAAAGGTAAATGTCCTTAATCAGTTTAAAATTAGATAACTGTGTCTGCTTAAAGCTCTACTGATATACAGCGCTAGCTTAAAAGTCCTGAAAATACGGAATCACTACTAATAAAAACACCCCACTGCAGTCTACAGAACCAGGATACTGCAGTCAGTATAAGCCTTAAAATCTATCGATAAGGATTTGATCATACCGATAGTTTCGGTTTAAAAAACCACATCGTTTTCTGTCTATTTTGAATTTATTTTTTTAGTCCTTAAGTTAAAGCAGGGACATAGCCACGTATACTCCTCTACCAGCTTGTTGAGATGCTGCATAAATAACGCATAGAGCAATGTAGCGATATGTAAACCGTCAGAATCAATATTTACTTAAATGTAAACTTTACTATAAAATAAGCTGGATTAAATCTTTGCTCTCTAGCTCGAGACACAGCACTACAAAAATATCATGCACTTCTTATACAGCTGCTCTTTATTGCAAAATACTGCCACCACGGGTTAATAATTTTCTTTAAAAACTGTTTATTAGGATACACAGGATACTGGTCCCACGGGTACCTATTTATTATGGTTATACTACCACTAACTGACAGATCTTCCATCCTATTGCAGCTCTCAAACTAGATATGATAACTTCAGCCGCCATATTCATTTTTAATGGTATCGATAATATGGGTAGTTGAGCAACCATCTTCAAAATTTAGTACCCTTACTTCGCCACCATTATCCCAAACTTCTTTACTACCAGCTATTTGGTACGGCTTATAATCACCGCCCTTAACTAGCAAATCCGGTAACACGTCGGCTATTAAGCGTTGCGGCGTATCCTCGCTAAAGGGCACTACCCAGTCTACTGCTTTCAGTGCGGCCAAGACGGTCATCCGTTGCGCCAACGGATTGACTGGGCGGCTTTTTCCTTTTTTTATACGTTTTGTAGAATCATCGCTATTCACTGCAACAATCAGCCTATCTCCAAGCCCGCGAGCGTTAGCAAGATAGCTGACATGCCCAGCATGCAAGATATCGAAAATTCCGTTTGTCATAACTACTTTCTCGCCTCGTTGACGTGCCAGCGCTACTGCCTGCTTCAGTTCTTTTTCGGTCATCACACCAAATTTATGCTTGGTGCGGCCGCGTATTGCATTTTCTAACTCTATTACACTAATAGTAGAGGTACCCATTTTACCTACTACGACCCCCGCAGCAGCGTTAGCTAGAAAACATGCATCCTCTAGACTATTACCGGCGGCCAAAGATGCCGCTAATACACCAATAACTGTATCGCCGGCGCCGGTAACATCAGAAACTTTCTGAGCATTGTTCGGTAAATACATCGGATCTTTTCTTGGCTGCAGCAAAGTCATTCCCTGTTCGGATCGTGTAATCAGCAGAGCCGAAAGATTGTAATCAGCGATGATAGTCATACCACGGCTGACTAACGTCTTCTCATCCTTACAGGGACCAGCCACCACTTCAAACTCAGATAAGTTTGGCGTCAGTAAAGTCGCGCCGCAATAACGGCTGAAATCAGTCCCTTTAGGATCAACTAATACCGGCACGCCGGCGGCCTGTGCCTTGATGATGATCTCACGCACGTGTGCCAGCGCTCCCTTTGCATAATCAGACAGTACTAGCATACTAGCTGTAGTTAAGGCAGGTTTAATACGCTCTAATAGAGAAGCCGCATCAACATCCTCAAATTCATGCTCAAAATCAATACGAATCAATTGCTGATTACGAGATATAACCCGTAATTTAGTGATTGTAGGATGGGTAGCGATAGCGTTTAAATCGCAGATTACATCCCCATTGCTAAGTTGCTCGTTAAGAGAGCGTGCGGCATCGTCGATCCCAGTTAAGCCAATAAGGTGTGAACGAGCGCCTAATGCAGCGATATTCATCGCAACGTTAGCGGCACCACCAGGGCGTTCTTCAATGGAGTTGACGTTCACGATAGGCACCAGTGCTTCAGGTGAGATATGCTTGGTTGAGCCATACCAATAGCGATCTAACATTACATCGCCAACAACCAGTACGCACGCTCGGCTGAAATTAGGCAAGGTTACTTTCATTTAGAATTTGTTCCAAAGAGATCCAATTAATTATTGGCATAATATCACAAACCGTTAAAATTGGCTTTATGGCTATTACTACAGTAGGCTTATTACTCATTTTTAACGTAAGCAAGCTGCAATCAGTTTAACCGCCTATAGAAATAGGCTACGTTATAGAACGTATCTTGCCAGCAGTAACTTTGATACTAGTTTAAGTAGAAGTTATTAAGTAAAACAATAATACATTAGATAATTTTTAGAGAGAAAAACGTGAAAAAATATCTGGTCGGCGGGGCCGTGCGTGATAAATTGTTGCAGCTCCCAGTTACGGAGAGAGACTGGGTGGTGGTTGGCACAACACCGCAAGAAATGCGGGCGCAAGGTTATCAGCAGGTTGGTAAAAATTTTCCGGTTTTTCTCCATCCCGAGAATCGAGAAGAGTATGCTCTAGCTCGAGCGGAGCGTAAAGTTGGTCATGGATATACTGGTTTTGTCTGTCACTTTTCGCCAGAAGTGACATTGGAAGAGGATTTACTTCGCCGAGATCTTACCATCAACGCCATTGCCAGCGACGAGCTGGGCAATCTTATCGATCCCTATAAGGGGAAGCAAGATATTTGCCAACGCTTGCTACGTCATGTATCTGACGCCTTTAGCGAGGATTCTCTGCGGTTGCTACGGGTAGCGCGATTTGCTGCTCGTTTCGCCCATCTCAATTTTCGCATAGCACCAGCAACACTATCGCTCATGCAAAATATGACTACAGAGCTGCCACTTCTTTCCACTGAGCGTGTATGGAAAGAGACAGAGCGTGCTCTGGCGACCAGAAATCCGCAGGTTTATTTCCAGGTGCTTCGTGATTGCGGCGCACTAAAAATTCTTTTTCCGGAAATTGACGAGCTTTTTTTCGTACCGGCGTCGAAAAAATTGCAACCGAAAATTAATATTGGCCTCCATACCTTAATGAGAGTATCGATAGCGGCTAGTTTATCGGAGGATATTGCTGTTCGCTTTGCCACCCTTTGTCATGATTTAGGTAAGGATATCATCCCCCGCGATCTATGGTCAAGCTATCACAGTCATGGTCAGACAAGTGTAAAGCTGGTGGAAGATCTCTGCCAACGAATCAAAGTGCCAAATTCATTAAGAGATTTAGCGAAAATAGTAGTTCAATACAATGAACTATTGCACGGAGCCAAATACCTAACACCAAAAACATTAATTAAGCTGTTTAGTGCTCTTGATGTTTGGCGCCGGCCGAATCGTTTAGAGCAAATAATCATTATCAGCGATTCCGACGCGCGCAGGCGCCTATGGTTTAAAAAATATCGGTATATACAAGGTGATTTTTTACGTCAAGCTTATCGCGTAGCGACTTCGATCAGTGCATACGAGGTGATAGCAGAAGGATTTAGCGGTGCGCAAATTAGCAAAGAACTCAGACTGCGGCGACAGCGAGCGCTGGCTATTTGGAAGCTTCAGCAGGAAAATAGCGATACCAATAAACAGCAGGATTAAAGCTATAGATCTCAGGACAAAATTATATACATAATTCTATTTTAGATATTATTAATTAATAATTGTATGGTTAGTATGGGGCTAACGGCTCAAAAATTTTTATAAAATTAATAAAATTAAAATAAAAATTTTAAGAGGGATGCAACAATGATATCAATAGTATTGATTGAATTTTATTACTATCATTTGTAGTTTTAATTTATTAAATAAGTAACTTTTATTGATGATATAAACAGGTTCTTTCTTTTACAGAAAGATTAATTATAAAGATTAAGTTTTTTTTTGCATAAAAAATAAGTATAGCTTTTTTTACCTGAGAAGTAATTTACTTTTAAAAAAAATCTATTTTTTAGTTTTAAAAAAAATATTTTATATTTTTTTAAATTTTTATACAAAAATATATTTTGCTGCCGCAGCAATTATTAAATTAATCATCTTAGATTAGATGCTAGCAATTAATAAGTAACTTAGGATATAATTTATATATCAGAAATTATCTTAGTTATTCAAACTTAGCTATTAAAAATATTTATTTTAGCAACTAAGATAATTATAAAATAACTAGTATAGTGGTTGAGATAATAATATGAAAACAATCCTTTTAGTTGATGACGACTGTGAATTGACATCTTTATTGAAAAAATTACTAGAAATGGAAGGCTTCAATATCCAAGTAGCGCACGATGGTGAGCAAGCTTTAAATCAGCTGGATAGTTCCATTAATCTATTACTTCTTGATGTGATAATGCCTCGTAAAAATGGTATCGAGACCCTCAAAGAACTGCGACAGCAGCACCAGACTCCGGTAATTATGTTAACCGCGCGTGGCAACGAACTAGATCGTGTGCTGGGCTTGGAATTAGGCGCCGACGATTATTTACCGAAGCCATTTAATGATCGAGAGCTAGTGGCCCGCATCAGGGCAATATTGCGACGCTCTTACTGGACTGAGCAGCAAAGCGTCGAATCAGGTACAACTATAGAGGTGGATTGCTTATGTCTAAAAACTGGTCCTCAAGAAGCAACTTTCGATGGTGCTATACTAGAATTAACTAGTACTGAATTTACTTTATTATATTTTTTAGCGCAGCATTTAGGTCAGGTTTTGCCGCGTGCTCAACTAAGCCAGGAAGTATTAGGTAAACGTTTAACTCCCTTTGACCGTGCCATCGATATGCATATTGCTAATTTGCGGCGTAAGCTTCCTAAACGGAAGGATGGGCATCCGTGGTTTAAAACCTTACGCGGTCGGGGTTATTTAATGGTATCTGCATGATTAATAGCTTGGCTGTACGAATTTTTGCTATATTTTGGTTAATTATTATACTAATACTCATGCATATAATTATAGTGATTAAGCTGTATTATCAACAAATGATGCCTTTGCTTGATAGCGAACAGCAACAAGGATTGATGTTACAGCAATATGTAAAGACGGCGTTGGACGTGTACCAGGTCAGTGATCGGATGTGGTGGTGCCGTCTTTTTCTCGCCATAGATAAGTGTGCACCACCCGATCAACGCTTAATTCTAGTCACTAGTAAAGGGTGTGTTATCGGCGCACAACGCAACGAGATGCAAATAATCTACAATTTTGTTCGCCAATCGGCGAATACGGATCATCCGAAAAAGAAAAAATACTACTGCACAGAGTGTGTAGGTCCTTTTTCTATAAGCAATGGCAAAGAGCATTATCAGCTTTATCAAATTCGTTCTCCTAGTAGGAGCACACAGTTGAATTTTATTAATTTATTTTTTGATCACTCTTTGTTCTTTCTACTGATCATACTGATCATCAGTATGATCAGTATTCTGTTCCTACTATGGCTTACCTGGAGTATAGCTAAACCGGTGCGCAAATTGAAGCATGCTGCTGATGAAGTAGCATGCGGAAATTTTTGCCATCATCCTGAGCTGGAAGCGGGACCGCAGGAGTTTTTGGCTACTGGCATCAGTTTTAATCAGATGGTGAGCTCCTTGGAGAGAATGGTTACTGCCCAGCATAGGCTATTGTCAGATATAGCTCATGAATTACGTACGCCATTGACCCGTTTGCAGTTAGCCACGGCCCTTCTGCGACGTCAGAAGGGCAAGGTAAATAATGAACTTGCTCGCATCGAGAATGAAGCACAGCACCTTGATGCCATGATCAACGACTTACTATTGCTTTCACTTCATCAGCATAAAAATGAGCTATCACGGGAGGTGCTAAAAGCAAATGAACTTTGGAAGGATGTACTTAATAATGCCCAGTTCGAAGCGGAACAGATGATCAAAACCCTGGAGATAATTTCACCACCAGATAGTTGGATTTTGCTGGGAAATCCGTCTGCCCTAGACAGCGCGCTCGAGAATATAGTGAGAAATGCTCTACGCTATTCTCATAAAATGGTAGCTATAGGTTTCAGCGCTGATCATCAAGGTATGACTATCACCGTAGATGATGATGGCCCAGGCGTCAAAGATAAAGATCTAGAACAAATTTTCAGCTTATTCTACCGTACTGATGAAGCGATAAATCGTAAGTCCAGTGGAACTGGACTGGGACTAGCAATTGTAAAAACTGCTGTGATACACCATCATGGTTGGGTAAAAGCAGAAGATAGCCCACTCGGGGGGCTGCGGCTGATAATTTGGCTACCGCTGCTGCCTAAAAATTACGGTTATTCTTATAACTTATTTTAGTTACTAAGTCAGTAACGACAGAGAAAGTAAGAATTATTCCCTATTCAACTAGTACGCAGACACTAGTTTTTATCTTACAATTCATCAACTAGCTTAGTTTTATCTAGCATGAAACCCCTCTTCCGAGGGCCGATCGCTAGCCGGTCTATCTACTCCCCGGACTGGTACACCAGCAGCCTTGGTATGGGTAGGTACTGAGCATAATAAGTTACAATTAGGGAACATAATGCTCGCCTATTCTTTTATTATTTATTGCTGGTTAAACGAATTTAACCGCCGAGTCTTTCCTCTTTTTGCGCACTTTCTAGTAGCGTAAGAGCTGCTTGATACGCATTCTTTTTTTGGTAAAGTACCTGGTAAATCTGCTCGGCAATAGGCATTCTTACATTATAACGACCAGCAAGCGCTAGCACCTCTTTAGTATTGTGGAAACCCTCTACTACCTCCTGACCGATAGAGTCTTGAGCAGCCCGTACCCCGGTGCCTTGCCCCAGTAACATACCGAAACGTCGATTACGAGATTGGTTATCAGTACAGGTAAGCACAAGATCGCCAAGACCTGCCATGCCCATAAAATAACTGGCCTTTACTCCCATTGCCTCACCTAAACTCGACATTTCTGCCAGTCCACGTGTAATCAGTGCGGTACGCGCATTGGCACCAAAACCAATACCGTCAGAAATACCGGCACCGATAGCGATAACATTTTTTACCGCTCCGCCCAACTGGACGCCGACCAAATTATGATTTCTGTAAATCAGAAAACTTTTTTTACAATGTAACAATGCTTGCAAATCGGTGCTAAAATTGGCGTCGGTAGCAGCAAGCGCAATAGCTGTAGGTAAACCGGCTGCTAGCTCGCGCGCGAAAGTCGGTCCAGACAATACAGCTAACGGTATTTGGCTACCTAGTATTTCACGCGCAACATCCTGCAACAGACGGCCGGTTTCTGCCTCTAGCCCCTTGGTAGCCCAGGCAATACGGGCATCCTGACGTAAATGCGGTTTTAACTGTGCAAGCACCTGTCCGAACACGTTACTGGGAACGACAATCAATATATTGCGGCTAGCGGCAAGCGCAGTTGGTAACGATGATTCTAGATGCAGCATCGTTGGAAATGGCACATCAGGTAAAAAGGCCTGATTGCAGCGTGTTACCTCCAGCGTCTGGATATGAGAAGGGTCATGGCCCCAAAGAAGTACTTCATGACCGTTACGCGCTAAGTTGATAGCGAGGGCTGTACCGTACGATCCGGCACCGATAATTGTCATTGAAGCATTTACGGTCATGATTGTGTGACTTGATCCTGTTAGGCTTAATTCTTTATGAAGTTATATCAACCTGCAGATACAGATAGTTGTTCATAAACAGCATGTAAAAATTAACTGGTGCTAACTTTAGCTGTAGGAACGTTTCAAGAGATACATGGCTGGCAATGCATTTTGCATTTTTAATAATTAAAAAATCTTAAAGAAACAAAACTTAACAAATATCTTCTGCAAGATAGCAGCACACGGTAGCGTATATACGCAAAGCACCATATCACTATTTTTTAGTTTTGACATCAAAAAAAATTGATTTCTTCATATACAGCTGTGTATATGAAGCGCCATGCCTATTATTTATTTAATATCGCTAAAAATTTTAGCACTGTTATGCATAGGTAACTCTTGAGACCGTATCTATTAATATACAAAAAATCATTTATCCCGGATTAATGGAAAATTATTTCTGCTCCAACCATATATGCCTTCTTTAAGAAAATAGATTCGCTCAAAGCCAGCTTTCGTTAATTTTTTAGCTAAATTGCGTGCAGTAGGAGTGCTGCCACTTGCACAAACGATAATTACCGGTTTAGTCTTATTAGCTTTATCCAGTTGACTTAGATTACCTGATTTGATGTCTGCTACTGCTAAATTTAAACTATTAATTATATGACCTTTGCAGTAAATATCGCTGTTTCTCAAATCAATAATTACAGCTTTTTCTTTATTAAGAAATTTAATAACTTCTTCGCAACTTATTACCTTAATGTTGAAAAACCATTGTTGCAGCATAGTAAAAATTATGAAAACAAAAATAATCACCCATGCTAAACATAGCATGAGATGATTTTCTATAAATGGCATAATGTCTTGCATAGGAATTTTTATTAAAAAAATTATTATTTTTATATAAAAAATAATCTATATATTAGATTATATACCGATATTTTACTAAAAATAATAGTAATACAGATACTTTATCTGGTAAAGAAATCTTAGACAAAAAATAGACTAAATTTTACTGAATAACTATTCAGCTTTTTGTATAA
This sequence comes from Candidatus Hoaglandella endobia, assembly GCF_900044015.1. Taxonomy (GTDB): domain Bacteria; phylum Pseudomonadota; class Gammaproteobacteria; order Enterobacterales; family Enterobacteriaceae; genus Hoaglandella; species Hoaglandella endobia. Next base: position 209,989 of record NZ_LN999835.1, read on the forward strand.
TATGAATTATATTCTTAAATTCAGGAGAAAAATAACTTCTAAGCTTTTAGTTCATGCCTGCCTATTAGGCAGGCAACATGCTGTTGGATTCAGATATCGTCTATGCTCTAGCATGTTCTATGTTGGGACCGTGATGCTGTCTGCTGTTTGCTATAGTGCTGATAATGAATATCAGCTTAACGTAGTGCAGCAACATCTTTTTTCTAAAGAAAAAAATCTTAAGCAACAGCAACAACAGCGCATATCACTGATACAAAAAATAAAACAGCAAGAAGAATTTCTTATCCATTCTACCCCTGCTCTGCAGGATACACAGCACACCATCAAAACGCTGAGTCTCGATATCAATCGAATAACACGTTCTATTTGCCAGCTACAAGATCTTCAAATTACCAAAAAAAAACTATTAGCTCAGCAGTTCAATGCGCTTTTCCGGCCGAAAAAACATTTCGGGATGAAGAAATTAATCTTTATTAATGAGCAAAGCATGAGTATCGAACGTATGTTGGCTTATTTTAATTATCTCAACGAAGCGTGCGCAAAAAATATTGTTTACTTACACCAAACAAGCAATGAATTTGCAGTGCAAAAAAAAGCACAACTAAAAAAACAAAAGAAACAACAAACAAATAAGCACAAGCTTCAAAAGAAGCTGATTATAAATCATAATATACTCACTAATTTGCACTTATCCATAGTACATAACCAGCAAATATTAGTAGAATTGAACCGAAAAGAGAAGCAATTGAGTCATAATATAGCCCGCGCTGAACGCGAAACAACAACAAGCAGCGAAAATAACTATAAAACTATCGAGAGCAAGCGAGTGCTGATTAGCGATATCGGCAGGCAGGACGAACAGAATTTATGGCCGGTGCGCGGACGAATCCTGCACTGTTTTGGTGAACTACAGCAGGGGGAACTTCGCTATAAGGGACTGGTTATTGCAGCTCCAGAAGGCAGCGATGTGATAGCTGTCGCCGCCGGTCTTGTATTGATGGTAGACTGGTTGCAGGGATACGGATTGATGGTGGTAATTAAACATAGTAAAGGCTATATGAGCCTATATGGTTATAATAAGAGCACATTAGTAAATGTAGGAGATCAAGTAAAATCCGGCCAACCTATCGCACTAGTCGGTATTAGTGGCTGCCAAGGCCAAGGTACGCCGTCTCTCTATTTTGAAATTAGGCGCCAGGGACAGGCGATAAATCCCATTCTTTGGTTAAAAAAATTAAAGAGATAGTGTATTAAACATAGATAATTATTACAAACGTTAACGTGCTCATTATCAGTATGAGCACGTTAACGCAGATGGATTATGGTATTAACTCTCTATAGATCGACAAATCTATATCTACTCTCTATAATATATCTATAAGAGTAGATAAATAGAGCACATAAAAATGCTTATATTAGCGAAACATAGCTGCCACTTTTAGCTGGAGTTGATGTTGTAATGGCTCCTGCAATTATGCAAGGATAACTTATGATTATTGTTACAGGTGGTGCTGGCTTTATAGGCAGCAATATTGTTCAGGCGCTTAATCAGATTGGCTACCACAATATTGTGGTGGTAGATAATTTAAAAAATGGCGCCAAATATACCAATTTGGTCGACCTTGATATCACAGATTATATAGATAAAGAAGATTTTATTTCCAGTATCGTTTCTGGCAAAAACTTCGGAGATATTGATGCAATTTTCCATGAGGGCGCCTGTTCTTCCACAACTGAGTGGGACGGCAAGTATATGATGGATAATAACTATCATTACTCTAAAAAACTTCTTCATTACTGTATGGAGCGCACTATTCCCTTTCTCTATGCTTCTTCTGCCGCCACCTATGGCAGCCGTACAAATAACTTTATTGAAGAAAGGCAGTATGAACAGCCTATAAATGTTTACGGCTATTCTAAATTTCTGTTTGATCAATATGTACGCACTATCCTACTGCAGGCAGAATCACAAATTTGTGGTTTGCGCTATTTTAACGTTTATGGTCCACGCGAGGGGCATAAAGGCAACATGGCAAGTATTGTTTATCAATTAAATAACCAAATAAATATTGGCGAAAATATGAAGCTGTTTGCTGGCAGTAAAATATTTAAACGAGATTTTGTCTATGTCAGTGATGTAGTAACAGTCAATCTCTGGTGCTGGAAAAACAGAGTGTCGGGAATTTTTAATTGTGGCACCGGACAAGCAGAATCGTTCCAAGCGGTAGGAAATGCAGTGTTAGATTTCCATAAAAGAGGAAAATTAGACTGCATACAGTTACCAGAAAAACTTAAAGAACATTATCAGTCTTATACCCAGGCGGATTTAACCCGGTTGCGTGCTACTGGTTATAATAAGCCATTCAAAACCGTCAAAGAAGGAATCACAGCATATTTATGCTGGCTGAATGATTAGTCAAAAACAGAAAAGAAGTGGCTGCAGGAAAATTTTGGTAATTGGCCCTTCATGGATTGGCGATATAATGATGTCTCAAAGCTTATATCGTCTGCTGGTGCAGCTTCAGCTAGGTGTTCAGATAGATGTTATGGCGCCCCCCTGGTGTTGCCCTTTACTTGAACTTATGCCTGAGGTAAACCAAGCGCTGTCGATACCAATCGACCATGGCGCCATAGCGTTGAGGAAAAGGCTCAGGTTAGGACAAGCATTGCAGCAAAATAGCTATCAGCAGGCATTGGTACTACCTAATTCATTCAAGTCGGCGCTAGTGCCGTTTTTCGCCGGCATTTGCCATCGCACCGGCTGGCGTGGAGAAATGCGCTATGGCTTGCTTAATGATATTCGCAGGCTTGATAAACAAGCGTTTCCGCTTATGGTGCAGCGCTACGCTGCTCTAGCATTTGACAGCTACTTGGTGCAAAGCGCTGTCGACCTACCAACTCCTTTACCTTGGCCAAGGTTGACAGCGAAAGCACAGGAAATCAACGATGCACTCAACGTTTTCTTACCCGAACTAGAGCGGCCGCTTATAGGTTTTTGTCCCGGGGCTGAATTTGGCCCGGCCAAGCGCTGGCCGCACTATCATTATACCGTACTTGCAGAGGCGCTCATCCACCGTGGTTATCAAATAGCGTTGTTTGGCTCAGCCAAAAACCATGCAGTTGGTAAAACTATCGCCACCGCACTGCCTGCTGATCAGCAACGTTACTGCTGCAATTTAGTCGGCAAAACTACCTTGGTGCAGGTAGTTAATCTGATCGCTGCCTGCCAAGGTATTATCAGTAACGACTCAGGTTTAATGCATGTGGCTAGTGCGCTAAATCGTCCAATGGTAGCGCTGTATGGTCCAAGTAGTCCAGATTGTACCCCGCCCCTTTCCCCTAAAGCTAAGGTGATCCGTTTAATAGACGGTTACCATAAAATACGCAAAGGTGACGATGAACAAGGCTACCATTATAGTCTAATCGCTATTCAACCTAAACAGGTCATGAGCGAGCTAGAAAAATTATTAACCCCGTAAGAAGAAAATTAATGCAGGTTCTGATCATCAAAACGTCCTCTATGGGTGATGTGCTACATACGCTGCCCGCTCTAACTGATGCAGCATCAGCTTTACCAGGAATCAGTTTCGACTGGGTTGTCGAAGACACTTTTACTGAAATTCCCACTTGGCATCCAGCGGTACGAAAGGTAATTTCAGTAGCAATCCGCCGCTGGCGCAAACATTGGTTTGGCTCCTCTACTCGTCAGGAGCGCGGCGAATTTAGACGTCTTTTGCAACGAGAGCACTATGATGTGATTATCGACGCACAGGGCTTAATAAAAAGCGCTATTCTTGTTACCTATGTTGCGCACGATGAAAAACACGGTCTAGATTATAAAAGTGCGCGCGAACCCTTCGCGAGCTGGTTTTATCAGCGACGACATGCGGTGAGCAAACAACAGCATGCTATTGAGCGCATTCGTCAACTATTTGCCGCCAGTTTGGGTTATCAACTTCCCACCGAGCCTGGCGATTACGCAATTGCTGGTAATTTTTCGCCGCCGCGCGGCGCTGAACCACCATATTTAATCTTCCTGCATGCTACCACCAAGTCTAGCAAACATTGGCCAGAATCGCACTGGCAAGCGCTAATAAAGCTAGCTGATGAGGCCGGTTACCGGATTAAGGTCCCCTGCTGTGGAACAGCGCAGGAACAGCAGCGTGCTGCTAAACGTTTAACCGAAGGATCCAGCCAAGCTGAAGTGCTGCCGCCGCTGTCATTGGCACAAATTGCGCAGCAATTAGTCGGTGCTACGGCTGTGGTATCAGTAGATACCGGCCTCAGTCATTTAGCAGCTGCCCTTAATCGCCCTAATTTAACGCTTTATGGGCCTACCGATCCTAAACTAATCGGCGGATATGGGCGATATCAACTGGCGCTGTGTGCGCAGGATAGTCACATGGTAAGCCTAACTCCTCAGTGTGTCTGGCAGGCATTTCAACCGATGTTATTCATAACTTAACAAGTAAGAAGGAGGTAATAAAATAATAGTAAAATACTACTAGTTTAGTATTTAAACTATATAAACAGTTTATTTATATTATTTTTTTATTTAAAAAGTATCAGATACATAACCAGCAGTATAAAGCGCATCCACTATATATTTAGGACCATATTTATAATACTGCAGCTTCAGCATACTAATCCAGTAGGAATAGCACATTTTAACCGACGGATGACATTCGATGAACTGTAGCTCTCCTTTAGTTTTATGTAAAAGATTAAAATATTATTACACTATAATTGAGTGTACATGAGGGTACAATAGTAGTGTACCATGCTCAACTAGTATAAAATGTTAGAATAACTAAAATAGCTTACATTTTTTTATTTATATAATTTATCTAATAGAGGTAGTCCGGTGATTGATGATGATGGCTACCGCCAGAATGTTGGGATTGTAATCTGTAATTTTGATGGTCAAGTGTTGTGGGCTAGGCGATATGGACAGCATTTTTGGCAGTTTCCTCAAGGTGGCATCAACGATGGTGAAACTGCAAAACAAGCAATGTACCGCGAACTGTTCGAAGAAGTTGGTTTGAACCGTGAGGATGTGCGGATTCTGGCTTCAAAGCATAATTGGTTGCGTTATAAGCTGCCTAAGCAGCTCGTACGGGATACACAGCCTGTGTGTATTGGCCAGAAGCAAAAATGGTTTTTACTACAAATTATGTGTCAAGATAAGGATATCAATATGCAGCGCAGGGGAATACCTGAATTCGATAGCTGGCGTTGGGTTAGCTTCTGGTATCCAGTTAGTCATGTAGTGGCCTTTAAACGGGACGTTTATCGCCGGGTAATGACAGAATTTTATAGAGTAATGATACCGCTGCAGGACACTAAAACTTAACACTCATCAGCGGTGCATCAAAAAGAACATAGTTCGACGTATATTAGTTATTGATTAAATCAAAATATGCTAGCTAAATCTTTAGCTGCAGTGCTTATAGTATATACTATACCTACAACCAGGTCTAAACTAAATAACGGTTAAGGCAATGTTAGAACTATACACTAGCTTCAGTCAGTTCCTGGCAAACCGGTCAGCCTAAGAACTATTAATTTCAGCGTTTATAAACATAGCTGTGCTATTAAACGCAGGTGCGAGGTGAAAGAAAGTAGATTCTGTTGGACTCTGCATTTCCAGAATACTATATATTTATATATACTAACTATGACTATGATAGATAGCATAACGATCAATACTGTACAATATCTTCTAACTACCTATGAGGCACTGCTATGTTATAGCATTAGCATTAAAGTACGTACACAGGTTTTGCTTGCTGCAAAATGGTACCCACAGTCTCCGCTAAGATTAGAAAAAGTAATAAAGACGTTATTGTGATAAATGACTACAATACTACCCATTATCTGGTATTTCCTCAAATTAATCCCATAATCTTCTCTCTGGGTAGAGTTTCTTTGCACTGGTACGGTCTGATGTACCTGATTGGCCTAATATTTGCTAGGTGGTTGGCTATGCGTCGCGCTAATCGTCCAGGCAGTGTATGGTGTAAATTAGAGCTCGAAAATTTACTCTACGCTAGTTTCTTAGGACTATTTCTTGGCGGCCGTATTGGTTATTTTTTGTTTTATAATCTATCGCTATTTCTCGAACATCCAAGTTATTTGTTTAAGGTATGGTATGGCGGTATGTCGTTCCACGGCGGCTTAATAGGTGTTATTTTGGTGATATTGTGGTTTTCTCATCGTACTAAACGCCATTTCTTTCAGGTTGCCGACTTTATTACACCAATGGTGCCATTCGGCCTAGGGGCTGGTCGTCTAGGTAATTTTATCAATGGAGAACTGTGGGGAAGAGTAACCACTGATATGCCTTGGTCAATGCTATTTCCTAATTCTCGGAATGAAGATCTAGCGCTGTTGCAGCTGAATCCTCAATGGCAGCCACTGTTCGAACGCTACGGCGTGCTACCACGTCACCCATCTCAGCTTTACGAGATGCTGCTCGAAGGCTTTGTACTATTTATTATCCTTAATATCTTCATCCGAAAACCGCGCCCTATGGGCAGTGTTTCCAGCTTATTCCTTATATGTTACGGTTTTTTTCGCATTATCATCGAGTTTTTCCGACAGCCAGATGCTCAACTAGGTCTGTTCAGGGGCGTGATTAGTATGGGACAAATTCTGTCGTTACCGATGATTCTAGCCGGCGTAATTATAATGGTATGGTCTATTCATATTAATAAATATTATTGAGATAATATGAAACAGTATTTAAATTTGAGGTACATGTTACGGTTGCAGGGGACGCCAAAAGTAGATCTTACTGGTACCGGTACTCTATTGTTTCTGCTTGGAACTTCGGTGAACTAAATTAAATGGCTTTAGCTCTATATCACGTATTGTTTCAGTTCTATGTGGCAAAAGATATTTCATCTTATACGCAATCCGCGCCGCTCTATGCCTAGTTTAGTGATGAAGCGTCAACCATTTTCGTTGTTTGAATACCGTTTATAAGACTTCGAGCTAGTAGGGTACGATCCGAATCCGAGTATTAACGCTTCTATATAGAGATCATGTTTAGATAAAATTAATAAATAGATCAAAGATTAGATGGTAAATATAAAAAAATAATTATTTATTTTTATTAAACAAAAGAAGAAGTTAATTAATAATTTTTGTTTTTTTTATAAAAAAAAAGAAGTTATTATATATTTTTATTAAGTTAACTTACTGAATACTTATTCAAATTAAATGTAAAAAGTTATCTAGTTCATAATTAAAACTAAGTTTTTAGTTATTTATAAAGATAAAATTTTTATATATAATTAATTAACTAGTAATAGTATATATAAAATATATTTATAGCTTAATTAAAATCTTTGATCACACCTGCAAATTAAGGAAATCTGCATGCCAGTAATCACTCTTCCTAATAGCAATCAGCGTCAGTTTGATCGACCTATCTCACCCCTTGATGTTGCTCGTGATATCGGTTCAGGTTTAGCAAAATCTTGTATCGCTGGTAGAGTGAACGGCGAACTTGTCGATGTCATCGATCTCATTGAGCACGATTCCAAGCTTGCTATTATTACCTCTAAAGATGAGGTAGGACTAGACATTATTCGCCATTCATGCGCCCATTTACTGGGACATGCCATCAAGCAACTGTGGCCTAATACCCAAATGGCAGTAGATCTAGTGATCGATAAGGGCTTTTATTATGACGTGGCGCTCGATCATACTCTAACGCAGGAAGATCTTGAAAGGCTGGAGAAACGTATGCACGAGCTGGCCGCAAAAAATTATGATGTTATCAAGGAAAAAGTGAGCTGGCATCAGGCTCGCGATATATTTTTAGCGCGCGGGGAGGCCTATAAGGTTGCAATTATAGATGAAAATATCAGCAAAGATAATAATCTTATGCTGTATTATCACGAAGAATATGTAGATATTTGCAACGGTCCGCACGTTCCTAATATGCGTTTTTGTCATCATTTTGCTCTACAAAAAACTTCAGGTGCTTATTGGCGCGGCAACAGCAAAAGTAAAATGTTACAACGTATTTACGGTACTGCCTGGGGTGATAAAAAGCAGCTAAATAATTATTTACAACATTTAGAAAATGCAGCGAAGCGCGATCACCGAAAAATAGGCAAACAGCTTGATCTATACCATATGCAAGAGGAAGCACCAGGCATGGTATTTTGGCATAACGACGGTTGGACCATTTTCCGTGAACTAGAAAATTTTGTGCGCCTGAAGCTTAAGGACTACCAGTACCAAGAAGTTAAAGGACCGTTCATGATGGACCGTGTCCTCTGGGAAAAAACTGGCCATTTGGAGAACTATGCTGGTCAGATATTCACCACAGTATTAGAAAACCGGGAATTTTGTATTAAACCTATGAATTGCCCTGTACATGTACAGATTTTTAATCAAGGGCTGAAATCTTATCGCGATTTGCCTTTACGTATAGCAGAATTTGGAAGCTGTCATCGCAATGAACCGTCCGGCTCGCTGCACGGACTAATGCGTGCATGCAGCTTTACCCAAGACGATGCACATATCTTTTGTACTAAAGAACAAGTTCTATCAGAAATAGACAGCTGTATTAAAATGGTATACAATACCTACAGTACTTTTGGATTTGAGAACATCTTTGTTAAATTGTCCACACGTCCTAGAAAACGCATCGGCAGTGATGAAATTTGGAGCCGTGCAGAGCAGGATCTGGCCGCTGCACTAATTAAAAATAATATAGCCTTTGAATATCAACCTGGTGATGGGGCTTTTTATGGTCCAAAGATTGAATTCACATTGCTAGATTGCCTAGATCGTGCCTGGCAATGTGGTACAGTGCAGCTTGATTTTTCGCTTCCTGAGCGTTTGAACGCCTTCTATGTAAGCGAAAATAATGAAAGGGTTGTACCGGTTATGATTCACCGTGCCATTTTAGGTTCTATGGAGCGTTTTATTGGCATTCTAACAGAAGAATACGATGGTTTTTATCCAACCTGGCTTGCCCCAACGCAGGTTGTTCTAATGAACATAACCAATAATCAGTTTGAATATGTTCAAAAACTAACAAAAAAATTATCGATAGCAGGTATTAGAGTCAAATCAGACTTGAGAAATGAAAAAATAGGTTTTAAAATTCGCGCACATACTTTGCTTCGAGTACCTTACATGCTTATTTGCGGAGATAAAGAAATGGAATCAGGTAAGGTTAACGTACGCACACGCCGCGGTAGAAATCTAGGCAGCATCGACGTTAACGAGCTTATTGCAAAGCTACAAAACGAAATTAGTAGCCGTAATCTTCATCAACTGGAGGAATAAAGTATTAAGGGCGGAAAACGAGTTCAACTGGCACGTCCCCATCGTATTAATCGGGAGATTAACGTCGTAGAGGTTCGTTTAGTGGGTCTCAATAGTGAGCAGCTTGGTGTTGTTAGCCTGAATGAAGCACTTAAAAAAGCTGAGGAAACTGGTGTTGATTTAGTCGAGATCAGCCCTAACGCTGAACCGCCGGTTTGCCGTATTGTTGATTACGGTAAATTTCTTTATGAGAAAAACAAATCCATTAAAGAGCAAAAGAAAAAGCAGAAAGTTATCCAGGTTAAGGAAATTAAATTCCGGCCTGGTACCGGTGAAGGCGACTATCAGGTCAAACTACGTAACCTAGTTCGCTTCCTAGAAGATGGTGATAAGATAAAAATCACTCTGCGGTTTCGTGGGCGTGAAATGGCACACCAGCAGATTGGCATGGAAGTACTAAATCGCGTTCGTCACGATTTGCGTGAACTAGCCGTAATGGAATCTTTTCCCAGCAAAATTGAAGGACGCCAGATGATGATGGTGCTAGCACCCAAGAGAAAATAGTAGTATAGGCTTGCATTTATAAAAATGATCACTGCTAGTACTACGCTTTTAATTTAGATTATTAATACTGCGGAGTCAAAGAGAGAAGTCTATGCCAAAAATAAAAACAGTACGTAGTGCCGCTAAGCGTTTTAAAAAAACGGCTTCGTGCGGTTTTAAACGTAAGCATGCCAATCTGCGTCATATCCTGACCAAAAAATCTGCTAAGCGTAAACGTCAGCTACGCCCAAAATCTATGCTTTCTAAAGCATCTCTAAGTTTTGTTGTGCGTTGTCTACCGTACGTATAAGCGTTATTTTAACCAGCTTACATAAAAAAAAGATCTTAGGAAAAAGTATATGACTCGCGTAAAAAGTAGTGTGGTAGCACGCGCCCGTCACAAAAAAATCTTGAAACAAGCGAAAGGATACTACGGTGCGCGTTCACGCGTTTATCGCATTGCCTTCCAGGCGTTTATCAAAGCAGGTCAGTATGCTTACCGTGACCGTCGTCAGATGAAACGTCAGTTTCGTCAACTGTGGATTTCACGTATAAACGCAGCGACCCGTCAAAACGGTACTTCTTACAGCAATTTTATCAATGGTCTGACAAAAGCGTCGATCAAGATCGACCGTAAAATTCTAGCAGATCTTGCTGTATTCGACAAAATAGCTTTTGCAGCTCTGGTCAACAAAGCAAGAAGTGCCCTGGCATAAGCAAGTTTTAAAGAAAAGAGGGAGCTCGTCTCCCTCTTTTATTTTATCTTTTGTAACTAAAAAAGTTAATCCAATAACCAAAACTTGCCTAACGATAGAATAAAATACAAATGAAAGAAATGCCACATCTCAAAGATTTAGTTGTGCAGATTAAAACAGCAATAAACCAGTCCCAAGATATTGAAGCGCTGGAGTCGGTACGGGTAGTATTTTTAGGCAAAAAAGGGCATTTTACCAAGCAAATAAGGGCTGTGCGTGATCTTCCACTTGCGGAACGGCCTGCAGCTGGGATGATCATTAATCAGGCTAAGCAGGAAGTACAGCGGGCACTAGCCGAACGTAAAAACACTATAGAGCAAGCGATGTTGAACGAGCGCCTGGCAGCTGAGACGCTGGATGTGTCGCTACCAGGTAGGCGCATGGCAAATGGCGGCCTGCATCCGGTATCGCGTACTATCGCGCGTATTGAGCATTTTTTCAGAGAACTAGGTTTTGCGGTAGCCACCGGACCGGAAATCGAAGATAATTACCACAATTTTGACGCCCTAAACATTCCCGCCCATCATCTAGCCCGCACTGATAACGACACCTTTTGGTTCGACACTACAAGATTGTTGCGAACCCACACTTCCAGTGTTCAAATTCGCACTATGAAAGCGCAACCGCCGCCGATTCGCATCATCGCACCGGGGCGCGTATACCGTAATGATTACGACCAAACCCATACACCGATGTTTCACCAGTTGGAAGGATTAATGATTGATACAAATATCAGTTTTACGCATATGAAGTGGATGATGCATAACTTCCTGTTTAATTTTTTTGAAGAAAATTTACAAGTACGTTTCCGACCATCGTATTTTCCCTTCACCGAGCCATCGGCAGAATTAGACATAATGGATAAAAACGGTCGTTGGATTGAGATAATCGGATGCGGCATAGTGCACCCAAATGTGCTACGCAATGTTGGTATCTATCCAGAAGTTTACTCTGGATTTGCCTTTGGTATGGGTATAGAAAGACTGACGATGCATCGTTACGGTGTAACTGATTTACGCGCATTTTTTGAAAACGACCTGCGTTTCCTCAAACAATTCAAATAAAGCGGGATAACACATGAAGTTCAGTGAACTTTGGCTACGTGAATGGGTCAATCCGGCAATTGATAGCACTATGCTAGCTGAACAAATCACTATGTCTGGTCTGGAAGTGACCAGTATGTATCCGGTAGCTGGCCATTTTAGCGGCGTAGTAGTCGGTAACGTAGTACAATGCAAGCAGCATCCTAACGCAGACAACTTTTACGTTACCAAAATTGACATCGGAGGCGAGCGCTTGTTAAATATAGTTTGTGGCGCCCCGAATTGCCGTGCCAACCTGCGCGTAGCCGTTGCTATCATCGGTGCGCTATTGCCAGGAGTTTGCACAATTAAAGCTAAAACGCTACGTGGAGAACTTTCTGAGGGCATGTTATGTTCATGCTCTGAATTAGGCATGTCAGACGACTACAGCAGTAGTAATATTATTGAATTTCCTGATGATGCTCCTATTGGCCGAGATATCCGCGACTATCTACAGTTAAATGATAACATTATCGACATCAGCGTCACACCAAACCGCGCTGACTGCCTAGGTCTTTTGGGTATAGCCCGCGATGTAGCAGTGCGCAATCGCATAGAGCTTACGCTACCAGTTGTCGAGCCGGTGGTACCCTTAATTAACGATACGCTACCTATCCAGATCGACACACCTGAAGCCTGCCCGTGCTATCTTGCCCGGTTGATCAAAAGCATCGATATCGGTGCGGCTACGCCGTTGTGGATGAAAGAGAAACTACGTCGCTGCGGACTACGCTCAGTAGATGCAGTGCTTGATATCACTAATTATGTTCTCCTAGAATTAGGACAGCCGATACAAGTGTTTGACCTGGATCGCATTGAGAGCGGTATCTTCGTACGACAGGCCGGCCAAGATGAGATGATTACCCTATTAGATGATGTGAGTATAATTCTCTCGTCTGACACTTTGGTTATTGCAGATCAGAATAAAGTACTAGCGATAGCGGGTATTGTTGTCGGCGCCGCTTCCAGTATTAGCTCCTCGACCCGAGACATAGTGTTGACATGCGCCTATTTCCATCCTCTCGCGATTAACGGGCGTGCACGCCGATACGGCTTGCATAACGATGCGTCCCACCGCTATGAGCGCGGTGTGGACCCAGCACTACAGATCCAGGCCATGGAACGTGCTACTATGCTATTGATAGCAATCTGTGGCGGCCAGCCAGGTCCAGTTATCAATGTAACTACGGCATCCATGCTAAAGCAACAGGTTACTATCTCGCTGCGCCGCAAGACCCTGGATCGCCTGATTGGCTATCATATTTCGGATAAGGACGTCAGCGATATTCTTATTCGTCTTGGTTTTCAGGTCAGTAGCACCGAAGAAGGGTGGCAGGCTCTGACGCCAAGCTGGCGTTTCGATATTACTATCGAAGAAGATTTGATCGAAGAAGTCGCGCGCATGTATGGCTATGATGAGATTCCGAATATTCCTATACGTGCTACTCTCGAGATGCCGCGCAATAGGGAAGCAACACTGCCGCTAGAGCGCGTTAAAATGCTACTGGTTGACCGCGGATATCAAGAGGCTATTACCTATAGCTTTGTTGATCCCAAGATGCAGGCATTGCTATATCCGCATCCGGCACCACTATTGTTGCCAAGTCCGATTTCGAAGGAAATGTCAGCTATGCGTTTGTCGTTATGGACCGGCCTTCTTAGTGCGGTAGTTTATAATCAAAATCGTCAGCAGCAGCGGATCCGCCTGTTTGAAAGCGGGCTTTGCTTTATTCCTGATAAAGCCGCCGACCTAGGAATACGCCAGGATATTATGTTGGCTGGGGTCATTACAGGTTCAATATTTGATGAACACTGGGATTTAGTTCGTCAGCCGGTTGATTTTTATGATGCCAAAGGCGATCTCGAGGCAATACTTGAGCTTACCGGTAAATTGGACAATATTGAGTTTAAGGCACAACGTCATTTAGCACTACATCCCGGACAGAGCGCCGCCATTTATCTTCAAGATGAACTCATTGGTTTCATTGGCGTCATTCACCCCGTACTTGAGTCTAAATTGAATTTAAATGGCCGTACACTGGTATTTGAACTTCTATGGGAGAAAGTTACCGAAAGTAACGTACCTAAAGCGCATGATATTTCACGCTTCCCCACCAACCGCCGCGATATTGCTGTAGTGGTAGCAGATAATGTTGCCGCAGCAGATCTTATTACAGAGTGTAAGATAGTTGCAGCCAATCAGTTAGTTGACATAAAATTATTTGACGTGTACCGGGGCAAAGAATTAGCAGAAGGTTTTAAAAGTCTGGCTATCAGCCTAGTCTTACAAGATACTGCTTGTACACTGGAAGAAGCTGAGATAGCCGCAACCGTAGCAAAATGCGTAGCAGCACTAAAGCAGAGATTCCAAGCCTCCTTGAGAGATTAAACTTATGGCGCTTACTAAAGCTGAAATTTCTGAATACCTGTTTGAAACACTTGGACTAAACAAACAGGATTCAAAAAAAATTGTAGAACTTTTTTTTGAGGAAGTACGCCGAGCATTAGAAAATGGCGAGCAGGTAAAATTATCAGGCTTCGGTAATTTTGATTTGCGCGATAAAAATCAGCGACCAGGACGTAATCCTAAAACAGGAGAAAATATTCCCATTACTGCCCGTCGGGTAGTGATGTTTCGACCGGGCCAAAAACTTAAAATACGTGTAGAAAATGCGGCTTCTCCTAACCAAAACTAACAGTAGTTAATAACTACTGCGTTAAGGATAGCAACGAAAGTTGGATACAGCTGCCAGATCTAGTTAAATAACAGTGGTATATTCTTCGCTACACCTCGGTAACAATTATCTCAGCTTCCTGCCATTGATGGCAGTTATACTGCTTGCAGCAGCACATAAGGATCTCTACCGCTGTCGGGGTATTATGCTAGAATTACATTCTAGCGCAAAACAGGATGTGTTGAGCAACACTTGAATGCAAACTATAATACAAGGGGGGACACCTTAACGCTTTTTCCAGTGCTTTTATCTATTCGAGAATTTCATTAAACATAAAACTTAAATGTAGCATAAAAATCTTCATTAAAAAAAGATAGCATTAAATCTTTAATCTGGATTATTTAATTATTAACCTTTACATTATGAGTAAAACTTAATGCAAAAAAACATTAAAATAATGATGGAAGAAAACAACTGGTCCGGTATTACTCTAACTGAGTCTGCCGCGCAGCAAATTTGTCGCCTGGTAGCCAATGATTCTACCATGCTAGGAGTACGTCTTCGCGTTAAGCAATCCGGCTGCGCCGGGTTAAGCTATGTAATGGAAAAAGTTATGCGGCCTGACAAAGATGATCAACTCTACGAGCATGACGGCGCTAAACTGTATGTGCCGCTCAAGGCTATGCCGTTCATCGACGGTACTGAGCTGGATTACGTACAAAAAGGCCTGAATCATGTCTTCAAATTTAACAATCCCAAAGCTCAGCACGCCTGCGGGTGCGGCGAAAGTTTTGGCCTTTGAGCGATGATTTTATTATGGCACGAAGCAATGAGGCAATTGATACGATTCATCCATGGGCTAAAAGCGAGCAATTTTATAAAGAAGGCTTTTTTACTCAGCTGGTGACCGAAGAACTGGAGCACGGTATCAGCGAAGATGTTGTCCGCGACATCTCAGCAAAACGCGATGAACCAGAGTGGATGCTTGAATTTCGTTTGAATGCCTATCGCGCCTGGCTAAACATGGAAGAACCGCATTGGTTGAAAGCCGATTACAAGCCACTTAATTACAATGACTATAGCTATTATTCCGCACCATCTTGCGGCGTCTGCGACAACACCTACAGTGGTGAACAGCCTGGAATGCAACAGGCTAATGCAGAAGGGGTGAAAAACTACTTGACCAAAGAAGTCGAGCAGACGTTTAATCAGCTCGGCGTACCTGTACATGAAGGTAGCAAAGTGGCAGTAGACGCCATTTTTGATTCGGTTTCAGTGTCCACTACCTATAGTGCTAAGCTAGCACAGCAGGGCATTATCTTTTGTTCCTTCGGTGAAGCTATCCATAAATACCCAGAACTAGTACGCCAATATTTAGGTAGCGTGGTGCCGGCTAATGATAATTTTTTCGCTGCTCTCAATTTAGCAGTAGCCTCAGACGGTACCTTCGTCTACCTACCAAAGAACGTGCGCTGTCCGATGGAGCTGTCGACCTATTTCCGCATTAACGCTGCTAAAACCGGTCAATTCGAGCGCACCATTCTTATCGCCGATGAAGGCAGCTATGTAAGCTATATCGAAGGCTGCTCAGCACCGGTGCGCAACAGCTACCAGCTGCATGCCGCAGTAGTAGAAATTATCATCTTAAAAAACGCTGAAGTAAAATATTCCACGGTGCAAAACTGGTTTGCCGGCAGGGAGGCAGAAAGTGGTATCCTCAATTTCGTTACCAAGCGCGCCCTTTGTGCCGGTGCAAATTCAAAAATGTCCTGGACTCAATCTGAGACTGGTTCGGCTATCACCTGGAAATACCCGAGCGTTATTTTGCGCGGCGACAACTCTATAGGAGAATTTTTTTCGGTAGCATTAACCAATGGTCACCAGCAGGCGGATACTGGCACTAAAATGATCCACATCGGCAAAAATACTCGCTCCACCATCATATCCAAGGGAATTGCGGCTGGGAAGAGTGACAATTCCTACCGTGGACTGGTAAAAATTCTGCCTACCGCTATTAACGCTCGTAATTTTACCCAGTGTGAATCCATGCTCATCGGCAGTGAATGTGGTGCACACACCTTTCCGTGTATAGAAGCGCGGAACAACACTGCCCAATTAGAGCATGAAGCCATGACCTCGCGTATCAGCGAAGATCAAATATTTTACTGCCGTCAGCGTGGTATCAGTGAAGATGATACCATTTCTATGATTGTTAATGGATTTTGCAAGGACGTATTTTCCGAGCTACCGTTGGAATTCGCTGTAGAAGCCCAGAAATTACTAGCTATCAGTCTTGAATACAGTGTGGGCTGAGGTTAAACCGCGCTACCGAGTTTTGCCCGAATAACATTTAATAAGCCGGGTAAAGGAAACATAAAAAATGTTGTTAATTAAAAACTTAAGTGTCAGTGTAGAAAATAAATCTATTTTACATCAACTTAATCTTGAGATTAAACCTGGCGAGGTGCATGCGATTATGGGACCTAACGGTTCCGGGAAAAGCACCCTATCTGCAACTCTGGCCGGTAGTAAAAACTATGAGATCACTGCTGGTGAGGTGCTATTCAAAGGCGCTAATTTACTAGCGCTGGAGCCAGAGCAGCGCGCTGGCGAGGGAGTATTTATGGCGTTTCAATATCCAGTAGAAATACCTGGTGTCAGTAATCAATTTTTCTTGCAAACTGCTGTTAATGCTGTGCGCAAGTACCGCGATCTACCGCCATTGGACCGTTTCGATTTTGCCGATTTTATCGAAGCCAAGGTTAGACTGCTAAAAATGCCGGCAGACCTGCTTACTCGTTCAGTAAATGTTGGTTTTTCTGGCGGCGAGAAGAAGTGGAACGATATTTTACAAATGACGGTGCTAGAGCCAGACTTGTGTATTCTGGATGAAACAGACTCCGGCCTTGATATTGATGCACTTAAAATTGTCGCTTATGGCGTAAATACTTTGCGCGATGATAAACGAGCTTTTATTATCGTCACGCATTACCAGCGCATACTGGATTACATCAAGCCTGATCATGTCCATGTGCTTTATCAGGGCCGGATTGTTAAATCCGGCGATTTTTTTCTGGTTAAACAGCTGGAGGAACAAGGTTATGGCTGGCTCACAGAACAACATTATTAACGCCCGCGCGCTGAAACAGTGGCATCAGTTGTTTGTCGGGAAAATTGATGTGCGTTCCGTGCAGGCGTATTCGCATTGGCAAGATGTTGAACGACTTGGGCTACCAAACAATAAAAATGAGCATTGGAAATACACCCCACTGGAAGGTCTGTTGGCACACTGCTTCGCACCTGCCACCACGCGCACGGTGACAGCGGCTGAGCGAGATGCCTTAAGCTTGACGCTGGATGCCTACCGATTGGTTTTCGTCGATGGACGATTTGTGCCGGCGCTGAGCGATAGCAACACTGGTTTTTGGCAAATTCAAGTTGAAGAGGGCACTGCACGCCAGCCATTGCCAGCGCCAATCCAACCTGAGATATTTTTGCATTTGACGGAAAGTCTAAGTCAGCAAACTACCCGCATTCGCCTGCCAACTGGCAAAACGGCATCTAGGCTACTTTATTTACTGCATATCAGCCAGGGCCTAGACAAAGAAGATAAAGATACGCTGAGCACATTGCACTACCGCCACCATATTGATATAGATGTAGGAGCTACAGGGCAGGTTATAGAACATTTCGTCAGTTTATCTGCGCAAGCGCATTTTAGCGGCGCACGCACAAGTATTAATGTCGGCGATAATGCTTATTGTCATCATATTAAGCTAGCGGTAGAAAACCGTGCCAGCTACCATTTCGCGCATAATGACATTTGCGTCGGCCGCAATGCCGTGGTGCGTAGCAGTGCCTTTATCCTCGGCGCCGTCTTAACTAGGCACCAGACCAGCGCGCAGCTCAACGGTGAAGGATCTAAGTTGTCCATCAGTAGTCTGATGATGCCGTCTGGACAGGATATCAGCGATACTTGCAGTTACCTAGAACATAACAAAGGCCATTGTCTAAGCCGCCAATTGCACAAGATTATCGTTCGCGATCGCGGTAAAGGCATATTCCATGGTTTGATTAAAGTAGCTAAATATGCTTTGAAGACCGACGGTAAGATGATTAACAATAATTTATTGCTCAATAAGCTCGCTGAAGTAAATACCAAGCCGCAGCTGGAAATTTATGCTGATGATGTCAAATGCAGCCATGGAGCTACTGTTGGTCGAATAGATGATGAGCAAATATTCTATTTACGCTCGCGCGGCATTAACGGAGTGGATGCTCAGAGAATGATTATCTATGCCTTTGCTTCGGAAGTGACGGAAACTATTGACCACGACGCGGTACGCCAAATTGTGATAAAATGTATCGATCCATTCTTACAGATGGTAGTGGCATGACCTATCCTATTAGGCGAATTCGTTCCGAATTTCCTATTTTGGAGCAGCAAGTAAACAATCAGCCGCTTACCTATCTCGATAGCGCGGCGAGTGCACAAAAGCCCGAAGCCGTTATCGCGTGTGAAAGTGATTATTATCGCCAAGGATATGCCGCGGTGCATCGCGGCATACATACGCTGAGCAGCGAAGCTACTACCCGCATGGAAAATGTGCGCTCTCAAGCAGCGCGTTTTATTAATGCCTCTTCTGCCAACGAGATTATCTTTACTAAAGGATCCACTGAGGGCATCAACCTGGTAGCTAACAGCTGGGGACGGTGTTTTTTACGGCCCAACGATAATATTCTTATTACCGAGATGGAGCATCACTCCAATATTGTCCCCTGGCAAATGTTAGCCGAAGAAAAACAGCTGACTCTGCGTTATATTCCTCTACTACCGGACGGCACTTTAAACCTATCCAGGCTTACAGCGCTTATCAATGAACGTACCAGGCTATTTGCTGTGACTCAGTTATCTAACGTTTTGGGGACGTTGAATCCCCTGCAGTCGCTTATTTCTAGCGTACGTGCTACTAGTGACGCTGTTGTGCTTATTGACGGTGCTCAGGGCATCATGCATCAACAGGTAGATGTGCAGGCCTTAGATTGCGATTTTTATGTATTTTCTGGGCATAAACTTTATGGACCTTCGGGGATCGGCATACTTTACGGCAAAAAAAAATTGCTGGACACCATGCCTCCGTGGGAAGGGGGAGGTTCTATGATCAGTTCCGTCAGCCTGAGTGAGGGAACGACCTTTAACGATACACCCTGGCGTTTTGAAGCTGGTTCACCCAATACTGCCGGCATGATTGGATTGGGCGCCGCCATCGATTATATAGAGCAGGTGGGGCTTCTAAATATTCAGGCCTATGAGCAAGAGCTGATGCGCTACATGCTAGATGCGCTGCAGCAAGTGCCGGACTTAACTTTGTATGGTCCGCAAGACTGCACTGGCGTAATAGCTTTTAATTTGGGAAGACATCATGCTTATGATGTCGGTAGTTTTCTCGATCAATACGGCATTGCTATCCGTACAGGCCATCACTGTGCTATGCCGCTGATGGCCTATTTCAAAGTACCGAGTATGTGCCGTGCTTCTTTGGCAATGTACACTAACCATGAAGATATCAACCGGCTCGTGTGGGGCTTGCTTCGAGTACAGCGTTTACTGAGCTGATCGTCAACCAGAGAGCGAAAAATGATAGCCAATCTGCTGCCAGATAAAGATAAGCTACTGCGAAATTTCTTTCGTTGTAGCAATTGGGAAGAAAAATACCTTTATATTATAGAATTAGGTAGCTACTTACCGCCGCTACCGTTGGGTATGCGCACTACGGATAAGCTTATTGTGGGCTGTCAAAGTCAAGTTTGGATTGTAATGGTGATTGACACTCATGGCGCTGTACAGCTTTACGGCGACAGCGATGCCGCTATCGTAAAAGGTTTGATCGCAATGGTTTTTATCTTTTATCAGGGTCTCACGCCAGCGGAAATAGTTACCCAAAAAGTACGACCGTTTTTCAAAGCATTAG
Organism: Candidatus Hoaglandella endobia; assembly: GCF_900044015.1. GTDB lineage: Bacteria > Pseudomonadota > Gammaproteobacteria > Enterobacterales > Enterobacteriaceae > Hoaglandella > Hoaglandella endobia. Next base: position 230,307 of record NZ_LN999835.1, read on the forward strand.
CGCTCGCTCAACATCTCACGCCTTCTCGTTCTCAGGGGCTGGAAGCTATAGTACGTGCTATTCGCGCACAGGCCACCAAGCTATTACGTCGTTACTAATCTTGTCAACTTTGACTTTCAGGGTCTGAACGTCGGAGCAAAGCTGATCGATTTTAGTGTAGTACGATTAATTATTATTAATACCATTATTATAATACTTTGTTCGTATTCGTTAAGCTGGTTCTCTATCTGTAACTTATAGCAGATGGACAGAGGCTGTATTCGTGGTGCCACTTGGTACCAAAGCGCCGGAAACCATGACGATGATATCGCCCTTCGCAGCTAAACCGCTTTCCAGGGCCAGGGCTTTACCGATGCGGTAAAAATCATCAGTTGAGGCAATCTCATTGACTAACTGGCATACGATCCCTTTACTCAGTAAAAGTTGTCGAGCGGTTAGCGGGTTAGTGGTCAGCGCTAGAATTTCTGCTTTAGGAAAATATTTACGCACCGATTTAGCTGATTTTCCGCCTTCAGTAGCTACCAATATTAACGGTGATTCCAATTTTTCCGCGGTCTCAACAGCGCCTCGGCACACAGCTTCAGTAATGCTTAATTTACAGCTATCGTCTAGATAGACGATACAGCTTGGCTGTATACGATCGGTACGCTCACAAATAGTAGACATAATAGTGACCGCTTCCAGCGGATATTTACCTTTTGCACTTTCACCTGACAGCATAACAGCATCGGTACCGTCTAGAATAGCGTTAGCTACGTCTCCAGCTTCAGCACGGGTCGGACGCGGGTTTTTTATCATCGAATCGAGCATCTGTGTGGCGGTAATGACTACCTTACGCGCACGGTTACATTTCTCAATCATCATTTTCTGAGCAAAAATAACTTCTTCCACGGGAATTTCTACCCCCAGATCACCACGCGCAACCATAATACCGTCTGATGCCTCGAGTATTTCATCAAAGTTATTTAGGCCTTCTTGGTTTTCAATTTTAGAAATAATTTGGATATTTTCACCACCGTATTGTTTCAAATGCGCGCGTATTTCTAATACATCAGAACGTTTACGGATAAACGAAGCAGCGATAAAATCTACGCCTTGCTCAATTCCAAAAATCAGATCGCGTTTATCTTTTTCTGCCAAGGCAGGCAAGTTAATGGGTACTCCTGGCAGGTTAACGCCCTTATTCTCACCTAATTCGCCGTTATTGAGCACCTTACAGACCACGGTATCTTGCGTAATGCTGGTTACGGTCATACCAAGCAAACCGTCATCGACTAGCACCGTATTACCCACAGATAAATCCTCAGTCAAGCCGGGATAAGTTACAGCTACGCATTTGCTATTGCCGATAACGCTTTGGTCGGTAGTAAAATTAAAAGTTTGCCCCGAGCGTAGTGAAACATCCGTGCTATCCTTCAGCTTCATAGTACGAATTTCTGGTCCTTTTGTATCTAATAAAATTGCGGCATGTTGACCAGTTTTATTGAGTACCGCACGCAGGTTTTTGATACGCTGTCCATGTTCTTCATAGTTGCCGTGAGAGAAGTTAAGACGCATGACGTTCATGCCCGCATTAAGCAAGCTTGATAGTACCTCTTCAGATTCAGTTTTTGGACCGATGGTACAAACTATTTTTGTCTTTTTCATAAGTTAATGTCTATCAGTTGTGATGGATGCTAAATCTGATGTATTTACTGTTTCTTCAGCAGCTTGCTGTATCTTCAGTATTTTTTTTTGCTATTAAATGTTGGTGCGTCCGAGTGGACTCGAACCACCGACCACCACCATGTCAAGGTGATACTCTAACCAGCTGAGCTACGGACGCACAAATAACTAATTAATGAATTGTAATAATAAAAAATCGCTTATATGTTTATTTAGATAAGCAGTCTGTATGCAGACTATCTTTCTTTTTCTTTGATATAAACAGACTAACATTGGACTTGCATATTCAGAGTAGTGCTTTTTTTAAGCGACGCAGTCTACGTCGGAGTAAAAACGCAGAACTATTCATGATCTGATTTACAGCGTAATAAATATTAACTGGCTACCTTAGCGCTTGCAAGGAAAAAGCTTGTTTTTATTTAAACAATAAGGTTAGATTTGAATATATTATACAATAATAACATGTTTTTACTGTAAATTCTAGATAGAATTTACTATCTAGTAAGTAGCCAGCAACATAAAAATATTAATATGAAAATGGTAACGGGTTAAACTCTATAATATAACCTTGATAAATGAATTATTTTAAGTTTAGCATTTAAAGAACTTTCAATAAATTAATATTAATAATGTAGTTAAAATAGCACAAAAAAAATTAAAAAAATTCTAAAGTTGTCATTTTTTATGACAGCATCTTTACAATAAGAAAAGCAACATATGTATGTTATATGTTCAGCATCTCCGTATTGAGGTATACCACATAATATGTTTACAGGTATTATTCAAGCAACCGTGCCTCTTGTCGCCATCGAAGAGAAAAGCAATTTTCGTACTCACTTTATTCCCTTATTGCCAGGATTAACTATTGGCGCTTCTGTGGCACATAACGGTTGCTGTCTAACTGTCACCCGGATTGAAAACGATATGGTCAGTTTCGATTTAATGGAAGAAACACTAAGGCTGACTAATCTTAGCGTGTTGAAGGTTGGTGATGAGATCAATCTAGAACGAGCAGTCAGTCTGCATACCGAAATTGGTGGCCATTTGATGTCCGGGCATATTTTTTGTACCGCTGAGTTAGCGAAAATAGTTTCGTCGGAGAATAACCGGCAGATTTGGTTTACCATGCCAGATAGAATGATGAAATATATTCTGTATAAAGGGTATATTGGTGTTGATGGTATCAGCCTAACGGTAGGTCAAGTAGTAAACAATAGTTTTGCAGTATATCTAATTCCAGAGACATTACAACGCACCACGCTAGGTACTAAACAACTTGGTGAGCATGTAAATATAGAACTAGATTCGCAAATACATGCTATTGTAGATACTGTAACGAGTTTCTGTCCGGCGCGTGAACAAAACACCCTCTAAGGGCTAATAAATGGTGCACAATGCTGACTATCTAATGCGCTGCTAGATCGACCATAATCTTTACTAATTATCTCTAGTTTAAGTTATTAGATAATAATTTATTAAATATAATTAATATTATCTATCGTAGTTAAATTATCGTACTAGTGTGTTTTTTGTGTTATGTCTGGGTGGGTGTAGTAGTTATTCGTTATGATTATGTCCACTATGAGTGCCAACATATCCTATGAAGCCGCGGGACTATTTTTTTCTGTAGACATGTCTGATTGGTAATCAGGGAAGTTTATACTACTCGATGCTTAGGTCGTTATTATACTTATACGCAGATAAATACAATACAAGCCGGGGCTTAAGGAAGCAAGATCAAGATAATGACTACAACTATAGAAAAAATCCAGCAGCAACTTGCCGAGAACCCGATCATTTTGTACATGAAAGGATCCCCAAAATTGCCAGAGTGTCGTTTTTCTGCACAGGCAGTACATGCTCTGTCAGATTGCGGTGAGCGTTTCGCCTATGTTGATATACTTACCAATCTGGATATCCGTGCCGAACTGCCTAAATTTGCTCATTGGCCTACTTTCCCGCAGTTGTGGGTGAATAGCGAGCTTATCGGCGGATGCGATATCATTATTGATATGTATCAGCGTGGTGAACTGCAGCCTCTTATCAAAGAAGCTGCAGTGAAATACAATTTACATAGAGGAAAAACACAGCAGTAAGTAAACTATTATTTATTGTCAGCGTTGGCAGATATATTCTGCCACGCTTGCTAAAAGCTATCCCAACTGGCTAATGGCAGTTTTACGGTGCGGTCTGCAATACGGGCCAACCGCCTAACCGTTTCCAGCGATTAACTAGCTCACAAAACAACGAAGCGGTCCGCTCTGTATCATAGAGCGCGGAATGGGCTGCTCCGCTATCAAATGCGATACCGGCAGCGAAGCAGGCTTTCGCCAATACTGTTTGGCCTAGCACAAGACCACTCAATGCTGCCGTATCAAAGGTCGCAAAGGGATGGAAAGGATTCTTTTTAAGCCCAGCGCGGCCGGCGGCAGCCATTAAAAAACCATGATCAAAAGCAGCATTATGCGCAACAATAATGGCGCGGTTGCATTCATGATCTTTAATACCTTTACGCACCATTTTAAAAATTTTATTTAAGGCCTTATATTCGCTTATCGCGCCCCGTAAGGGGTTACTTGGATCTATGCCGTTAAAGGCCAGCGCCTCAGGCTGCAGTCGAGCGTAGGGAAAAGGTTCTACATGAAAATGTAATTTATTATCTACCTGTAAGCAACCCTGCTCGTCCATGGCAAGCGTCACTGCTGCTATTTCTAAGAGAGCATCAGTATCGGCGTTAAACCCTGCGGTTTCTACATCAATAACAACCGGATAAAAACCGCGGAAACGGACGCGAAGAGTATTGCTATCATCTTTATTAGCCATGCTAGTTCTTATATTCATTTAACTTATCCACAATAATGGCAAATTATAACATGGCTTGTATGGTGAGTTATGTACATAAAAATGGAAAAAAAGAGAGATGGCGCGCGTTACACTTTAGGGTAGTAGAGGTTAACCACCAATATGGGTCAGCCCTTTCATGTAAGGCTGCAGCACAGCTGGTACTTCGATATTACCGTTGGCTAGCTGATAATTTTCTAGCACAGCCACAAGCGTGCGGCCTACAGCAAGACCAGAGCCATTAAGAGTATGTACCAGCCGTAGTTTTTTGTCCAACTTCCCGCGGTAACGGGACTGCATGCGGCGAGCCTGGAAATCGCCGATATTGGAGCAAGAAGAAATTTCCCGGTATTTATCCTGCGCCGGCAGCCAGACTTCCAGATCATAAGTCTTGCAGGAAGCGAAACCGATATCTCCAGTGCACAGCAGAACTTTACGGTACGGCAGATTAAGTAACTGCAGTACTTTTTCCGCGTGCCCTGTCATTTCTTCTAGCGTCTGCATAGACGTCTCGGGTTTTACTACTTGCACCATTTCCACTTTATCAAACTGGTGCATGCGAATAAGACCGCGCGTGTCGCGACCGTAGGAGCCTGCTTCAGAACGGAAGCACGGCGTATAGGCAATCATTTTCAACGGCAGAGCGTCTTCCTCAATGATTTCGTCGCGCATTAGATTAGTTAACGGCACTTCCGCTGTCGGGATCAGCGCATAATTATTAGCCTCAGCTTCTTCACTGAGAGTCTTGATATGAAATAAATCCTCGGAAAATTTAGGCAATTGCCCAGTCCCATACAGTGAGGTCTGGTTAACCAGATACGGCAGATAATGCTCCTGGTAGCCATGCTGTTCGGTATGTAAGTCCAGCATAAATTGCGTCAGTGCCCGATGCATGCGGGATATTTGGCCGCGCATCACGACAAAGCGTGTACCAGTTAGCTTCAGTGCGGCGGCAAAATCTAGTCCACCAATTATTTCGCCGAGCTCAACATGATCACGTATGGAAAAATCGTAGCAGCGAGGTTCTCCCCAGCGTGAAACTTCTACATTATCGTTCTCATCATGCCCTACGGGCACATCGTCAGCGGTGATGTTGGGTAGCGACAGTGTATAGTCGCTTATGGCGGTCTTTAGCTCGTCCAGTTTTGATTTTAGGGTGCTAAGGCGTGTGCTCAATTGGTTAATTTCTAAACGCAGCTGCTCGATATCTTCCCGGCGTAATTTTGCCGCTCCAATTTCTTTAGAGCGTGCATTACGTTCAGCTTGCAAATTTTCTGTTTCCACTTGTAGCATTTTGCGGCTCTCTTCCTGTTGGCTTAATGTTGCCACATCTAGTAGAAATTTTCTACGAGCCAATTTTCTGGCAACTGCTTCGAGATTGTTACGCAGCATATGGGGATCGAGCATGCTAGTCCTGTGTTTATATATGTATAATTCTTTATTATAAATTTTATCTAATTGTGCGGATAACGCAATTAAACTTACAGTAATAGCCTAATTATCGATAGCTTTTTAAGCTACTTAATAGATCTACTCTAATACAACTAGACTATTGTTTCACTGGGCGCAAACAATGAAAGACAGATTATCAATAATTACCTCATTGACGCTGGTCATCAAGCGTCACGCCTTCTGGCAAGATAAAGTTAAATTTTTCGTTCTCCACTGAGCTATTACTTTGGCTTTTGAGTTGATAAGCACTACACTGACCATTTTGCTCCACGGCAGTAAAACTCTCAATAGTGCCGTTTGCAGTTATTGTAATAGTCAATTGCCTCAGATTACTGTGATTTGCTTCAGATAATTTGGATAATAGAGAAAAATTATCTCCTTGCTGTGTTACTTTATACTGGCTCCAGTCAGTAGTGCCATTATTGATGATTAGCATTAAAGGCGTATTGCAAGTAGCGTTTTTTAACCAGTTGGCAGTAACTTGTTCGACAAAGGGATTATAGAACCAAAGGGTTTTGCCATCTGATATCAACACGTTTTCATCAGGTGACATTAGATGCCAATTAAACAAATTGGGCCGTTTTACCCATAGTTCACCTTCAGCCTCCTGTATCGACACGCCCTCGACCTCGTTGACCTGTTGGGTAAAGCTGGCATGAAAGCTATTGACCTTATTTAGTCGGCTTTGCAATACATCAGCAGCATCAGCTGCAAAAGCAGGAGATGCCAGCAAGACGGTAACTAAATGAGCAGTAATCAAAAATTCTTTCATATGAGTATTCCTTATGAACTATATCGAAAGACGAGCGAGAAGCCAGAATAGGATATTTTACTCAGATAGGAGGCTATTAATACTAGTTAGCCGCCCGTCAAATTCTTATTGTCATGACGGCTGCTTTGAAATACAAAAATTATACAGCTAAAAAATAAGGCGCCTATTTTCTCGGCAATTGTTATCCATGAACAACCTGTGAACAGCGTCAACCCAGCGGACCAAACGCCTAGCAACAACAAGGTGGCACCAACACGATTGAACCAAGGCAGAATATGCTCAACAAAATACCGATCATTCCACCGGAAGCAAAATAGTACAGATTGTCAAAGTTGAATGCAGCTAGGCCGCATGAAGTGAGCAGCGTTCAACTACCTATAAGCCGTAATGATAGGTCAAAATAATCTACGCAATTACTCCTGGCTAGCTGAGTAAAGGCTAGCCAGCAAAGAAAAAGTATAAGTGGCGGAAGCGCATAGGCCAGCAATCCGAAAGTTATGAGCAGTATGTCAGCAAGTCACGCTCCTAACCAACCTCCTAAATTATTGATAGGAGCATGCCAAGTGGTCTGTGACCAGCTAGGATCAAATCAAAAGGGCTGAAACTGATCAGCGTAACTATTAAAAAAAACGCCAAAATAACCACCACTACCAGCACCTACTTTAGGAACAAGCTGCTGATGAGTTTGTTAACTGTAATATTAGCTTTATATTCTTGGTTCAAAAAAAATTATAAGTTATTATGATTTTTCTTTAACCAACGTACAAATATTAATGAAATATAGGCACCTACTTAAGCTCTAAAATTTATTAGCATTAAAAGAACTAAAATAGTTAACTAATTTTATATGCTTTATATATAATTTATGTTTTTTTATAAGCTAGTAATTTACTTATAAAGGAAAATATGTCTACTGTAAAAAACAGTAAGTTACTTATATTAGGTTCAGGGCCGGCTGGTTATACTGCCGCGGTATATGCCGCGCGTGCCAACCTGAATCCGGTTTTGCTCACTGGTGTGGAGCAAGGCGGCCAGCTTTCCACCACTACTGAGGTGGAAAACTGGCCTGGAGATCCAGATGGTCTGACTGGCCCATTATTAATGGAACGTATGTACTTGCATGCTGTCAAGTTCAACACGGAAATTGTATATGACCATATTACCAGCGTCAATCTGCACAATCGACCATTCCGTTTGACCGGAGACAGTGGCGAATATACCTGCGATGCTCTTATCATTGCAACCGGCGCTTCCGCGCGCTATCTCGGCCTGCCTTCAGAAGAAGCCTATAAAGGGAAAGGTGTCTCCGCCTGTGCCACCTGCGATGGTTTTTTTTACCGCAACCAGAAAGTTGCGGTAGTCGGCGGCGGCAATACCGCCGTGGAAGAAGCGCTGTACCTAGCCAATATTGCCGCAGAAGTTCATTTAATTCATCGGCGAGACACGTTCCGTTCAGAAAAAATTCTGATCGATCGACTGATGAATAAAGTTAATAACAGCAATATCATTTTACATACCAACTGTACCTTACAGGAAGTTTTAGGCGATAAAATTAGCGTTAACGGCGTGCGCCTGCAGAACATTATCGGCTCTACTTACGAACTAGCAGTCACAGGCGTGTTTATTGCTATCGGCCATAGCCCTAATACTGCTATTTTCGGCGATCAGCTGGCGTTACAACACGGTTATATCCGTGTGAAGTCCGGGATAAACGGTAACGCGACCGCTACCTCTATTTCCGGTGTGTTCGCAGCTGGCGACGTGATGGATAATAATTACCGCCAGGCTATCACTTCAGCTGGCACCGGCTGTATGGCTGCGCTGGATGCTGAACGCTATCTCGACTGGATGCTGGCGCAGGCCGGTCATCTATAAATCTTCGAACCAATGTTTGCTGCCGGCTGGTTATTGTAATAGGATAATAGTAGGGCCGCGCGGGATTTGTTTGCTTCTTACCTACCTAGGAAGCACAAGAAACTAAATAAACTCTCTCATCAATGAGATTGCGTACAAATACTGAACGCAACCGGATCTATCCGAGCAAGGTATTCATCCCCGCTGTGCTGCAGCTTTCTACTTTTAAGACTCTTAAAGAGTCTACCTATAAACTCTGCACACGTAACATCGTGCCGCCCCTGCCTTGAAGCTCACTGCTCTATCAAAATAATTATTAATGACTAGCTGTCTCAATGAAAAATGAAAATTCAATGTCTAAGAATAGACAACAAGTTTTAGTACGCTGGCTAAAATTACAAAGTAAGTGTGTACAACGCTGGCTTATCTTTGCAATCCTATTGGGATTAGGCAGCGCCTTGATTATCGTTGCACAGGCCTGGATATTAGCCTGGTTACTGCAGGCGCTCATCGTGGATCATACGCCTAGTACCCGCCTGACTGGCGAATTTAGTGCACTAGCGGTGTCGTTTTTGCTGCGGGCACTGGTCAATTACGCCCGGGAACAGGTAGGTTTTATTACTGGCAGTATACTACGCCGCCAGATCCGCGCTCAAGTACTGAATCGCTTGGAGTTTCTTGGGCCAGCCTGGATAAGTAGCAAAACAGCCGGCAGTTGGAGTAGTATGCTGATTGAGCAAGTAGAGGATCTACACGTATTCTACGCGCGTTATTTGCCGCAAATATATCTAGCAGTATTGGTACCACTGATGATCCTCGTTGTCGTGTTTTTAATTAACTGGGCCGCTGGCCTTATTCTATTTTTGACAGCACCATTAATTCCATTGTTTATGGCGCTGGTCGGTATGGGCGCCGCAGAAGCCAATAGGCGCAACTTTCTAGCTTTAGCGCGGCTGTCCGGTTATTTTCTCGACCGCCTCCGCGGGCTGGAAACCTTAAGGCTCTTCTTTCGCGCCGACATAGAAAAAGAAAATATCCGTAATTCTACCGAAGAATTTAGGTTTCGCACAATGGAGGTTTTACGGCTGGCTTTTTTATCCTCCAGCGTGCTGGAGTTCTTCGCCTCGATCTCTATTGCCGTTGCGGCGGTATATTTTGGCTTCTCCTATCTAGATGACTTGCATTTTGGCAGCTACAGCATGGGCGTCACGCTCTTTGCCGGCTTTATGGTCCTGATTTTAGCACCAGAATTTTTTCAGCCACTGCGTGATCTAGGCACTTTTTATCACGCTAAAGCCCAGGCGGTAGGCGCGGCAGAATCCTTGATCGAATTTTTAGAACATGAAGCTAACTGCTTGGCTGCCAGGAACGAAACTACTATCGCCGGGCCGGTGAAACTACAGGCCAGTGATTTATGTGTATTAACGCCGGACGGCATTACGCTTGCTGGACCATTGAACTTTTCGGTCGACGCAGGCCAGCGAGTTGCTATCGTCGGCACTAGTGGTGCGGGTAAAAGTTCTCTGCTAAGCGTGCTACTTGGATTTCTGCCATACCGTGGCTCGCTGAAAATTAACGGCAATGAGCTGCGCGCGCTGTCGCCAACTCTTTGGCGTGAGCGATTAAGCTGGGTTAGCCAGAATCCAGTGCTGTCGGCGACAACCGTGCGTGATAATATTTTGCTTGGTGCCCCAGATGCTGATCAATCTCGGCTAATGCAAGCGGTTACTGATGCATATGTAGCAGAATTTGTTGATGTTTTGCCAGAGGGGCTAGATAGCCTAGTCGGCGAAGACGCCAGCAACCTGTCGGTGGGTCAGGCACAGCGGATTGTGTTGGCACGCGCGTTGATTCGCGCCCCCTGCCTACTATTACTCGACGAGCCAACTGCCAGTCTGGATGCTCTTAGCGAGCGGCTGATGAGGCAGGCGCTGGATAGTGCTTCACGCCGCCAGACCACACTGCTGGTGACACATCAGCTGCAGGCAATCACGGATTTTGATATTGTATGGGTCATGCGCGACGGTAAACTGATGCAGCAGGGCGGTTACACTGAGCTAGTAACACGCGATGGTCCGCTGAATGAACTAATTGATTCTAGAACAAAGGAGCTCTAATCATGCGTGCATTGCTGCCCTATTTGGCCCTTTATCGCTGCTACGGTGGACAAATCTTCCTTGGCATTCTTATGTCTATCGTCACGTTACTGGCCAGTATCGGACTGTTGGCTCTTTCCGGGTGGTTTCTTGCTAGCTCGGCGCTGGCAGGCGCAGCCGGACTTTATAGTTTTAATTACATATTACCCGCTGTTGGTGTGCGCGGCGCAGCAATTACCCGTACTGCCGCCCGCTGGGCGGAGCGAGTAATCAGCCATGACGCTACGTTCCGCATACTGCAACAGCTGCGGCTTTATACTTTTAGCCGTATTCTTCCTCTTTCTCCGGGAGGTATGGCACGTTTCCGTCAAGCAGAACTTTTAGACTGTCTGGTAAAAGATGTAGATACGCTAGATCATCTTTACTTACGGATATTATCACCGCTTTTAGGTGCTGTAGTGGTAACGCTTACCGTAAGCGCTGGCTTATACGTGATGGATACACGGCTGGGTTTAACGCTTTTTACTGTTATGCTGCTTATATTAGCGTTGATGCCTTCGCTATTTTATCGCATTGGTAAACAAATAGGCGAAGCGCTAACCGCGCTACGCGCCGATTATCGCCTTCAGCTTAATACTTGGCTGACCGGCAATGCAGAATTAACTATTTACGGTGCCGCTAAAATTTACCGCCACCGGTTAGATATAACAGAACAGCGCTGGCAACAGTATCAACGTCGGCAGGTAGAACTAACCACCGGCGCACAATGCATACTTACGGTACTTACTGGTCTGACCTTGACACTTGTTCTATGGCTAGCCGCCGATAGCAGGGGCGACAATAGTCATCCAGGCACGTTGATAGCACTGTTTGTCTTCACCACCATGGCAGCATTCGAGGCTCTGGTGCCAGTAGCGAGTGCTTTTCAACATTTGGGGCAGGTTATCTCCTCAGCTATACGGCTGAGTAGTCTAATAAAACAGCCGCCGGCAGTAAAGTTCCCCACTGAAGGTCCAGCACCAGCTGCAAGCGTCATGCTATGCGTCAGTAACGTCTGGTTTTACTATCAGCAACCGGCGGCGCCGGCTCTAAACGGCTTATCGCTGACAGTTGCCGCCGGCGAGCATATTGCCATCCTTGGCCATACCGGTAGCGGAAAATCAACGCTATTACAATTACTGACTCGCGCCTGGGATCCGCAAATAGGGGAAATTACGTTTAACGGGGTCCCCCTCCCGCAATGGGGCGAAAGTGCATTACGTGCTATGACCGCTGTAGTTCCTCAGCGCGTGCATATTTTTAGCGCTACCCTACGCGATAATCTTAGCCTGGCGCGATCAGCCGCCGATGATGCTCGGTTATGTGCAGTACTTAAGCAAGTAGGACTAGAAAAATTATTTGAGGGGGAAGGACTGAACGTCTGGCTGGGAGAAGGCGGCCGACAGCTTTCTGGAGGCGAACAGCGCCGAATAGGCATTGCTCGTGCCTTACTGCAAGCCGCTCCGCTGTTGCTGCTTGATGAGCCTACTGAGGGACTAGACGCTGTAACCGAAAAGCAAATACTTCATCTTCTGGCGACTATGGCTCACCGTAGCACGGTGATTATCGTGACACATCGGTTACGAGGATTGGAACGGTTAGATCGCATCTATATTATGGATCGCGGTACTTTTGTTGAACAAGGTAGCCATACGGCTCTTATGGCACAGCGCGGGCGCTATTATCATTATTATCGGCCTCTCCTAGAGAGGAATAGGCTATCCTAGATAGCAGTAATTACCACCGACAGATATTTTTTCTTATAATACTTGCAAACTAAGCAAACAGTCTGCTAGTTTTTGGTTGTAATATCTGCAGAAGTCTTTAGCTGCTTTGCTAATAAGCGGTTATTATTTTGGTAAGACTAGCCGCCTATGGTGTTCGACTCATCCTTGGGTAAGGAGTTTTATCAAACGCCTTAGGCGCTTGACGCCTATACGCAAGGGTACAAAATAACCAAAATACAAAAAGCCTATAACTGAAATTCAGCTCGCTATAGGCAGGCATCCCAGCTGTAGTTTTACTTATTAGAGGATTCGATGGCTAAAGAAGACAATATTGAAATGCAAGGTACCGTATTAGATACGCTACCTAATACTATATTTCGAGTGGAATTAGAAAACGGCTATATGGTTACCGCACATATTTCTGGTAAAATACGCAAAAATTACATCCGCATCCTGACGGGCGATAAAGTTACCGTTGAGCTAACTCCATATGACTTAAGTAAAGGTCGTATTGTCTTCCGCAGCCGTTAATTTTTTTTAGCTATTAGATGTCTTCTGTGATACTTATCAAGTAATAGATATTTTTTATGTCTAGTGCTGAGTAATAGCTACACCGCTACTTAACTTTGTGATGGTTTGTAAACTTAAGGGCTACCTACCAGCACGAAGACGTACTCCATAGCGCGATATATGTTGTGTATGATGATACCGGCGAAACGCTTTAAAACTTTTTAAATTGCCATCGCTGCGGTATTTAGGGTATATAAGCAATAAGCAACTAGTCATAACCAGTTGTCGCACCACCAATTGCTAGCTTGCCACTAGCGCTACAGGTCAAATGCAGGCAGCTATTAGTTATTTCTAGTTGTCGACAGTAATCGTATTTTTCACTAATTTTTTTTGTAAAAGTTCTGTTCCATTCAAAGGGAATAACTTGTTTATGTATATCAGTCTGTTACTGATTCTTATTCCACTCCTTGCTGGTTATATGTTACCACGCACGCCGTTATGCTGGCAACGAACAATCAACCTCGCCCTGAGCGCCATAGTATATGTTATTCTTTTTTTAATGGGCATTAGCCTAGCCTTTCTGCCCAACCTCGCCAGTAACCTGCTGCGTATCGGGGTTTATAGTACCGTCAGTGCCTTGTGTATTTTATCAATGAACTTATTAGCCCTATCACTGTTGGAAACCGTCTTACCTTGGCGAGGCTCGCATACACTTTCTTATTTTTCCCGCTGGGGGATGGTGCTTGATTCGCTGAAATTATGCTTCATGGTAGTAGCTGGCTTTATACTAGGCCTGTCTCATTGGTCCTGCTTGAACCTGGCTACTCAGGCCAGTGAACTACTACTTATCCTACTGCTGTGTCTGGTAGGGGTCCAGTTGCGCAATAGCGAGATGAAGCTCAGACAGATTATTCTCAATCGCCGCGGATTACTACTAACACTGATAGTGGCGATAAGCGCTTTAGCCGGGGGAGCAATGGCTGCATTACTGCTCGGTTTACCGCTTGCGACCGGGCTAGCCCTAGCTTCTGCTTATGGCTGGTATTCGCTATCAGGTATACTGATGACCGAGGCATTCGGCACTGTGATCGGCAGTACCGCTTTTTTCAACGATTTGCTACGTGAGCTGCTGGCTATTATACTGATTCCACTACTGATGCGGCGGTCGCACAATACAGCACTAGGATTATGCGGCGCTACCTCGATGGATTCCACCCTACCAGTATTGCAGCGTAGCGGTGGTATAGAAGTACTACCAGCCGCAATCGTGCAAGGTTTTTTACTCAGTGTACTAGCTCCCGTACTAATCGGCATTTTTTCATTTCATCTTAGCGGCTAGTCTTTATTGGCATATTAAAAACCTGCTGATAAACTGCGCGCGCTTTAGCTTTTTAGCTTTTTTCTGCAAAATAACGTCAACCTTACATAAGGCATCCGGTGCGTTGTTCTTTTTACCCTGCTTGTAGTTACGAGCCAATAATAATAAGAGGCTATCCAGTTAAATAAACAGGTCTTCTACCGCAACATAAAAGTATATTAATATACCAAGATGGCACGACGGTTTTTGGCATAAGTGATTTCATCCTGACCCAGGACAGCTGGTTTATCTTTACCGTAAGAGATGATAGCAATCTGCTCGGCAGAAATACCTTTACCCTGAAGATACATTTTCACAGCGTTGGCGCGGCGTTCGCCCAGGGCGATGTTATATTCTGGAGTACCACGTTCATCCGCATGTCCTTCAATAGTTACTTTTTTATCAGATAGGTTACTGCGTAGAAAATTGGCATGAGCATCCAACAGTTGAGAGAATTCTGATCTAATTACGGATTTATCTAAATCAAAGTAAACAATATTGTTGCGCTGAAGCTCCTGTATCTGCAGACTAGCCTGCTTATCAGACGATACATTATTACTTGTCAGGTCTATACTACTAGTGCCAGAACCGGCAGTAATAGAAGATTCTTCATAATTGTTTTTGTGAAAACTACATGCGGTAATCGCTATTACCGTAACTACTAACATCAAACCTTTAACCACGTTATTTAATTGCATCTCATATTCCTTTTATACATGCATTACAGAAAATTTAACCTGTACAAACGTGTTCGTTAATATCTTGACAGGTTATGTTACCAGATTAAGTTTAGCAATATGCTGAACACCGTTATTTTTGCTGAATATAATCATGAACTTACCGTTATAACTAACGTCCGCATCATCAATTGGTTAACTGATGTACTGATGTATGTTACTAGTGTCTAAGTCCATTACATCTAGGTTAGGTTTAGATTAGTGTTACCGGAGGTATTGATTAATTGATATGATATCATCATGTTTTAGTTTGTATCCCATCTACAATTAACTATACATCAATAAACAATCAAGCAGAGCTTGCTGAGCAACCATCTTACTCTATGGTAGTGACTAGATTATGCTAACGCAGTATTTCGTAAGGTGCCATAAAGTGCCGGGCCCACTGTTATTAACTCAGCGCTGCTCTGTAACTGCAGAGTTTACCACCGTGGTATCTTCAAAAAAATCAATGGTAAGCGCACTAATAATACCCCCAGTGCAAGCTAGCATAGTTCCTAAAATCCAGGCAAAATACCACATAGTTAATTTCCTTTCCTTGTTTTAGGGTTAGTACAGTGAATGGGTGTTTTGTTCAATATGCTCTTTGGTGATGCGACCAAACATTTTATAATAGCACCAGCTTGTGTAAAGCAACACGATCGGCATAAGCGTAATAGCGATTACCGTCATTACTTTCAGAGTACCGATACTTGAGGTAGCATCCCAAATTGTCAAGCTAGCATTTGGCATCTTGTTTGACGGCATAATAAACGGGAACATCGTGATACCTACAGTAAGAATCACGCAGGTCAATGTTAGCGAAGAGAAAATGAACGACAAAGCGTTGCGGCCTGTGCGACTAAAGAAAAAAGTTAATAACGGAAATAAGACCCCCAAAGCCGGTATAAGACCCAGTCTTGGGTGAGCATGATAGTTGACCATCCAGGCCCCGGCCCGATGCGCTACCTCTTTATGCAATAGATTAGATTCTGCGTTTCGATCGATGATTGAGATCACAGTAAAGCCATCTATGCCGTTAACGACCCAAATTACAGCTAATAGGAAAGTCAGTGTGGTAACTAGCGCAGTAATCTGTGTAATGTTGCGCATACGTACCTGCAACTGGTCGTCGGTACGCATTTGCAGGTAAGCGCCTCCCTGCATCAGGAACATTGACAAGCTGACAGTGCCAGCTAACAGGCCGAATGGATTCAACAATTGAAAAAAATTACCGGTGTAATAAAGGCGCAAATATTCATCTACATGAAACGGTACGCCTTGCAGGAGGTTACCAAAGGTAACCCCTATGATTATAGGTGAACAAAAACTGCCGATAAATATACCCCAGTCCCACATACGCCGCCAGCGGACATCCTCAATTTTCGAACGATAGTCAAACCCAACCGGACGGAAAAGCAGCGAAGCCAACACTATAATCATAGCGATATAAAATCCAGAAAACACCGCAGCATAAACCATCGGCCAAGCAGCGAATAAAGCTCCGCCCGCAGTAATAAGCCAAACTTGGTTACCATCCCAGTGCGGCGCTATAGTGTTTATCATGACTCTTCGCTCAACATTGTTGCGCCCGAACAGAAGCATCAGCATACCAACGCCCATATCAAACCCGTCGGTAACAGCGAAACCGATGAGCAGCACGCCTATCAGTACCCACCAAATAACACGTAATACCTCGTAATCAAACATGGTCAATCGCTCCAATCTTACTATTTGTGCTCACTGAACAGTAACTTGCTCAAAATGGTATTTACCAGTTTTTAGGCTACTCGGCCCTAGGCGCGCGAATTTAAACATCAAATACATCTCCGCTACTAAAAATAGCGTGTATAAACTGCAAATTAGCCCCATTGAAAATAGAATATCGCCGGCAGTCAGGATCGAGTTAGCAATAGACGTCGGTAATATTTCACCAATTGCCCAAGGTTGCCGGCCGTATTCGGCGATAAACCAGCCTGACTCAATAGCGATCCATGGCAACGGAATCGCATAAAGCATAGCACGATGTAGCCAGCGAGGCTGACCAATGCGGTTCTGCACTACTGTCCAGAAACAGGCAACAATCAGCAGTAACATTAACATACCGCAGCCCACCATAATACGGAAAGAGAAATACAGTGGTGCTACTCGCGGAATTGAATCGTAAGTTGCCTGTTGAATTTGCTGCTCGTTTGCCTGAACGATATTATCAGTGTGACGTTGAAGCAACAGCCCGTATCCAAGATCCTGCCTGTTGTTATTGAACGCTTCGCGCACTAACTGATCAGTACTACCTCTGCGTAACTGCTGCAGCAGACTGTAGGCCTTCATGCCGTTGCGGATGCGCACTTCGTGCTGTGTCATCAAGTCTTTCAGACCGATTACCTGACGATCGGTAGAACGGGTGGCTATGATCCCTAGCGCATAAGGGATACGTACCGCGAAATAATTGGTCTGATTTTCTTGGTTGGGTAGTCCAAATAAAGTCAATGAAGCTGGTGCAGGCTCGGTGTTCCATTCAGCCTCAATAGCAGCCAGTTTTGTTCTTTGCACATCGCCAATTTCATAACCGGATTCATCCCCCAAAACGATAACCGACAGCACCGCTGCTATACCAAAGGAGGCGGCAATAGCAAAAGAACGCTTAGCGAATGCGATATCGCGACCTTTAAGCAAATAATAAGAGCTGATACCGAGCACGAACATCGCGCCAGTACAGTATCCTGCAGCTACGGTATGCACAAATTTTACTTGCGCCACTGGATTTAATACTAGATCAGTGAAACGAACCATTTCCATGCGCATGGTTTCATAATTGAAATCCGATGCAATTGGGTTTTGCATCCAGCCGTTGGCGACCAAAATCCACAGTGCAGAAAGGTTAGAACCAAGCGCAACTAGCCAGGTGACAGCCATATGTTGGATTTTATTCAGGCGATCCCAGCCCAATAAGAATAGACCTACAAAGGTGGATTCGAGGAAGAAGGCCATTAAACCTTCAATAGCCAGCGGTGCCCCGAAGATATCGCCAACATAGAGAGAAAAATATGACCAGTTAGTACCGAATTGAAACTCCATAGTGAGACCAGTTGCTACGCCGAGGGCGAAGTTGATGGCAAATAATTTACCCCAAAACTTGGTCATATCCTTATAAATTTGTTTCCCTGAGAGAACATATACTGTTTCCATGATGGCTAGCAAAAAAGCCATACCAAGTGTCAGCGGCACAAATAAAAAATGATACATTGCTGTTAAAGCAAACTGTAATCGTGATAGTTCTACAACATCAAACATGATAACTCTCCTTGCTACTCGAAAGTAAGGATCTTACATATGCTGTTATGGTTATCCATCGCTTAGGTTAACTGCTTGGCTAAGCCAGGATTGACAATCAATTGGCTTAGTTTGGTAATCTACTTTTAAGCGCATCACCAATAGCTGATAGGCTACGCACGGTTTTAACTCCAGCAGCCTCTAGTGCAGCAAATTTTGCTTCTGCAGTACCCTTACCACCAGCGACAATCGCGCCGGCATGTCCCATACGTTTTCCCTTCGGCGCCGTGACACCAGCGATATAGCCAACAACTAACTTAGAAACATGATCCTTGATATAAGCAGCGGCTTCTTCTTCCGCGGTGCCGCCAATCTCACCGATCATAATGATCGCCTCAGTATGCGGATCCTCCTCAAAAAGTTTTAACATATCGATAAAGCTTGAGCCAGAGATGGGGTCACCGCCAATGCCTACGCAGCTAGACTGTCCTAGACCGTTATCCGTGGTTTGCTTGACCGCTTCATAGGTCAGAGTACCAGAACGCGAAATGATACCTACACTTCCTGGCTGGTGGATGTAGCCCGGCATAATACCTATTTTGCACTCTCCGGGCGTAATAACGCCCGGGCAATTTGGGCCGATCATGCGCGTCTTACTCTGCTCAAGCTTGGCTGTTACGTTGAGCATATCCAACGTTGGAATACCTTCGGTAATGCAGATAATCAGCTTAATACCAGCGTCGATTGCTTCTAGTATAGAGTCTTTGCCAAACTGCGCTGGCACGTAGATTACCGATGCCATTGCACCGGTTTTGTCTACCGCTTCGCTCATAGTATTAAAAACCGGCAAACCTAGATGCTTCGTACCGCCTTTCCCGGGGGTGACGCCGCCGACTATCTTAGTGCCGTAGGCCATTGCCTGTTCAGAATGGAAGGTACCCTGGCTGCCGGTAAAACCCTGGCAGATGACTTTAGTGTTTTTATTGATCAAAATAGACATTACTTACTCTCCACCATGGCGACAACTTGTTGTGCTGCGTCGGTCAGACTTTTAGCAGCAATAATATTTAAGCCGCTATCAGCTAAACTATTGGCCCCCAGCTCGGCATTATTACCTTCCAGTCGGACCACGACTGGAACGTTAACTCCGACCTTGGATACCGCGCCTATGATACCTTCAGCGATCAAATCGCAGCGAACTATACCGCCAAAAATATTTACTAGCACCGCTTTTACTTTTTTATCGGATAGAATAATTTTGAACGCTTCGGTCACACGTTCTTTGGTAGCACTACCGCCTACATCTAGGAAATTAGCCGGTTCTCCGCCGTGCAGTTTAACGATGTCCATGGTGCCCATCGCCAACCCGGCTCCATTGACCATACAACCGATATTTCCTTCCAGAGCCACATAATTAAATTTCCACTGAGTAGCATGCACTTCGCGTTCATCTTCCTGGCTGTAATCACGCATTTTACGCAATTCAGGCTGCCGAAACAGCGCATTGCTATCAGCACTCAATTTACTGTCTAGGCAAATCAGAGAGCCATCACCAGTAATGACTAACGGATTGATTTCCACCATAGTCAAATCACGCTCCAGGAATAGCTTCGCCAATCCCATAAAGATTTTACTAAACTGGCTTACCTGTTTGCCACTTAGGCCTAGTTTAAAAGCTAGATCACGGCCCTGATAAGGTTGTGGACCTGTCAGTGGATCCAGCGCCGACTTATGAAGAAGATGCGGTGTTTCTTCTGCCACCTTCTCAATTTCTATGCCGCCTTCAGTAGAAGCTATGAACACCACCTGGCGCTTACTACGATCAATGACCGCACCTAAATAAAGCTCCTTAGCGATATCGGTAGCTGCCTCTACCAAAATCTGATTGACAGGTTGTCCCATAGCGTCAGTTTGGTAAGTAACTAAACGTTTACCCAGCCACTGCTCGGCAAAAGCTTGGAGCTCTTCTTTAGATTTTACGATCTTTACGCCCCCGGATTTACCGCGACCGCCAGCGTGTACCTGACATTTTACTACCCAAGGGCTAGCGCCAATTTTCGAGGCGGACTCTTCTACTTCACGCAGCGTAGTGCAAGCATATCCTGTAGGAGTGGGCAGACCATATCGAGCAAGGAGCTGTTTCGCTTGATATTCATGTAAATTCATGATATTACTTCCATGTTGGTTGGGATCATCAGCGCCAGGTTGTGCCTGCTGGCTAAGGCACTAGTAACTGAACGCAGCCATTACGCACTATATTATAGTATATATCATCGTAACAGGCGATGTTTGGTCTTCCAGTATCTCTTTTAATGTCACCATGAAGATCAGATCACTGATTATTGGCCCTAGATGAGTCAAGGACAAGAACGTTGCTTGCCTTAACGACCTTGTATAGGCAATTAATTTACTGGCTAATCTATAAAATGAAACTAGAAATTAGCTATGCCTAGCATAATAGCTATAGCTATTATGCTATAATTAGGCTCATAAGGAACTACGGTATGGACACCGAGATACTTATGTAAAAATAATTGTGATACACCATATCTTCGCCGTCAATGTAGGCTTTCAACTTGCGTTGCTTATCTAGCTATTTAGGCAACATAGCTATTAGCGGACGGCGCACATCTATAGTTTGGAGATAATGTTCCATTCTATACGAGCAGAAGTGGGGGTAGCATAATGATGATTATGTTGCGTGACAGCAACTATAGCCATAGCCAGCCATAAAGATGGGATAGCAGTTGCACATGCACGATATTGTGGTTAAAGGGTATGACTACCTCTTCCTGTGTCGAGGATTTGTGCATGTATTAATATCTATTTATTATTAAGATATATAATTTGATCTTGTACAGTACAATAACGATACAAATAGTTTATTTCTATATACTTACTAGTCTTAGTGATATATACATACATAACGTAACATGTTGATGATGTTTTTTTGCTTACAAATAACTCTATTTGTTACATATTAACAATTAAATAAGCTTTAACTTCTTCAGATCACAAGGCCCATTCGTCCCAGATAAAATTATTAGTAAATATTATGTAATCAAGGTATCCCTTTCATTTATATCCCTATATTCTAATCTTAGAAATCTTCTAAGGAGAAGATAATGGCTGAAAGTAAAGTAACTTTTATTCCTGAGAACCAGTCGCCTATCGAAATGGATATATTAATAGGCACCATGGGTGAAAAAGAAATTGATATTCGCTGGCTAGGAAGCCAGGGATATTTCACCTTCGATCCTGGCTTTACTTCTACCGCCTCCTGTAAATCTAAAATCACTTATATCGACGGCAATCAAGGTATTCTGCTATATCGTGGTTTTCCTATCGAGCAACTGGCACTGGAGTCTAACTATCTAGAAGTCTGCTATATCCTGCTGAATAGCGAAGCCCCTACAAGTGAACAGTTTGAAGAGTTTCGCTCCATCGTCACGAGCCATACTATAATTCATGAGCAGATTACCCGCATGTTACAAGGTTTCAGCCGCGATTCTCATCCCATGGCAATTATGGGCGGATTTACCGGCGCGCTGGCGGCGTTTTATCATGATGCGCTAGACGTTAACGTCGCGCGCCACCGTGAAATAGCTGCGTTTCGCCTGCTATCTAAAATGCCGACTTTAGCCGCAATGTGCTATAAATACTCCCTCGGCCAACCTTTTATCTACCCGCAAAATAAGCTGTCTTATGCTGGTAATTTGCTTAACATGATGTTCGCAACACCGTGCGAACATTATGAGATTAACCCAGTACTGGAACGTGCCATGGACCGCATTCTTATTTTGCATGCCGATCATGAGCAGAATGCCTCCACATCTACCGTACGCACTGCTGGCTCATCGGGAGCTAATCCTTTTGCCTGTATTGCAGCTGGTATCACTGCGCTGTGGGGGAGCGCTCACGGCGGAGCAAATGAGGCATGTCTAAACATGCTTGAAGAGATTAATAAGGGAGAGGATATCCCCCGTTTTATCAAACGGGCCAAGGATAAGAATGATTCTTTCCGTCTGATGGGATTCGGCCACCGAGTGTATAAAAATTATGATCCACGTGCTACCATCCTGCGTGAAACCTGTCAGGAGGTTTTAAAAGAGCTGAAGCTATCGGATAAACTACTTGTAGTGGCCATGGAACTTGAGCATATCGTACTGTGTGATCCTTATTTTATCGAACGTAAACTGTATCCTAACGTGGATTTTTACTCAGGCATAATATTAAAGTCTATGGGGATTCCATCGAACATGTTCCCGGTGATTTTTGCCATAGCCCGTACAGTAGGCTGGATAGCGCACTGGAAAGAAATGCATGACGACGGTCTGAAGATAGCTCGACCGCGTCAGCTTTATACTGGTTATGCTCAGCGAAATTTTCATAGTCAAATTAAGTAATACCGCCCTGTAACTAGTCAGGTTATTTTTGGTGTAGTTCTATCTAAGCTAGAACTCTAGCGCTAAAGTTTCGTTTTTTCTTCCCAAGGAAAGAAAAAACGATATAGTACGTGTGATTCCATTAATTCACGCAGCGTCATGCAGACATGCTCCAATAACTGTTGGATTAAATCCGAACTGGTAAAGCAGCCTAATAACAAGTGGGGGCTTATCTACCCCCTAGTATTAGGGGGCGAGTATCAACAACTAGCCGCTCTATCAAATCTATATTTATTCTCTGCTATTAATCAGAATGATAGCCCAGATCTGTCAGGCTGGATTAGGAATATCAATAAAATTAACATCTAAATCATATTGTTTTGCAAGCCACTCGCCGAGTGCGCGTATACCGCCACGCTCGGTGGCATGATGTCCAGCAGCATAAAAATGCAATCCCCATTCACGCGCAGCGTGGCTAGTTTGTTCCGAAATTTCTCCGCTAATAAAAGCGTCCATTCCGGCCTCAGCTGCCAGCTCAATGAATCTCTGTCCTCCACCACAACACCAAGCTAGCCGTTTAATTTGCGCTGGGGCGTTGTCGCCACAATGAATAACACTACGCCCCAGCTTTTGTTCGAGGCGCTTTTGCAGAGCGTCTGCGCTCAGGGGAATATCAAGTTCGCCCTGAGTTATTAGCGGCTCCAGCACGCCTGTCACCTGAATAGCCAGCGCAGACGCGAGCTGGGCATTATTACCTAGCTCAGGATGAGCGTCCAGCGGCAGGTGCCAAGCGTAAAGATTTATATCGTGAGATAGTAAAGTTTTTAACCGCTGACGTTTGATCCCTCTAATCACCGCCAATTCATTTTTCCAAAAATAGCCGTGGTGGACTATTATCGCATCTGCGCCATGAGTCAGCGCGCTATCTAATATTGCTTGACAGGCCGTAACTCCGGTTATAATGCGCCGGACCTCATGTCTCCCTTCTACTTGCAGGCCGTTAGGCACATAGTCTTGTATCTCACTGCTATTAAGTTTCTGATTAATAATATATTCAAGTTCTGTATTCCGCATTTTGTAGTTTTTCTCGTCAAAGTTTATTTGGCACTTTGTACTTTAGATGCCTCATCAATAGGTAAATTCTATTGCTGGTAAGTAAAAGCGATAATAACGTGTTTCACGCCAATAACTTTACTGGTTAGTTCGGTCATGGCTTTACCTTCGGCTTTAGTGACAAGACCCAGCAGAAATACTTCACCGTTTTCCGTAGTGACTTTTATGTTAGAAAACTTGACCTCATCGCTAGCCAATAGTTGTAAAAGGATCTTAATGGTTAGCCAGATATCCCTGTATCTGCGTCCTAATGATAACGGCTGGCCCTGGCGGATTTCATTATACACTTCTATCGTTCCATCGATACCCAGAGCAATCAGCTTGGCGCGCTCTGCTAGTTCAGGGGTAGGGGCCTGGCCGGTCAGCAATACTTTTCCTTGATAGACTGTGTTGACGATGCGCGCATCTTTTTTCAATTGTTGATCTTTAGCCAAAGCGTTTGCCACCTTCATTTTGAGAATACTATCATCTACCTGCATGCCGACAGTGCGTGGATCGGTAGCAGTTTTAGTTACGACCACAGTGGTGCCGACAACCACTGCACCGACGCATCCTTGTAGCATCAGAACAGTAGTGTACATAAGTAATAATAGCGTATTAACCTTCATCTGGCTCCTTTGCATCTCCTGGATACGCGCGCTGTAATAAGATTAATAAGATAAGAAAAGCCGGCTAGCTCGCCGAATTCATATTCTAGTTAATAGCTAATAAGACATCTCCGTTCTGGCGAACGTTGGTGATCGCTGTTATTACAACGATCAGCATTCCATGCCAGCAGCCTTGGGCGCTCGATAAGGCGCCTTCCTTCTTTCTGACCACGCTCACCGCCGCGATTATTCAATTACTGAGCCGCTATCAATTGACCTTGCTGGTATTTCAACCATGATAACTTCCGATTGATCACGCAATTCGGCGTAGCTGCTGATAGTGTGCCAGTTTGGCCTTCTACCTGAAAGCCTGGAATTTGGCGCATTTCGCTGAAGTTATTGGCTATAATCCAGGCATCAATTCCCATGGCGTACAAACGCACCAATAAATAATTGCCGCGGCACTGAGCGCTGATCTGCGCCAGTAGCGCTGGATGAGTGCCCGTTAGTAACGGTATCTCACTAAATTCCAGTCCTTCCATCTCCAAACGGTAATCGGGTCCGGCATCGGCATAGCTACGCGAACTAGCGTATAAAGCAAGGCTTGCGTGTGCACTATTCATATCGATCATTGGTTTAATGAGCGCCAACTCATCTGGCGTAGCGATGATATACACTGCATCAATCTTACCTTCAGCTCTGCCTGAAGAAGAGACTGAACCGTCATTAGGAGTAGTCCGACCAGTTATAGTGACTGGCATACTGCCAGTAACCGGCAGGCCGGTTAATTGAATTCCGGCGCCGCTGTTGATACTCTGCTTGAGTTCGTTAGTTGACCCAATGCGCTGTGCTAACACCGTGCTGCCTCCAGCTTGATGCCAGGCATCAGTGAACGCTTTCGCTACCCGATCACCAAGATTGCCGCGTGGTAGCAGTAATAACGGCTGCTGCCTGCCATGCTGATGAATATGGTTAGCAGCGTCGCGTGCCTCATCTTCTGGCGCAAGAGCGAAGTAACAGATGTTAGGCCGTGGTTGTAGTTTTTCAGGATGATCGGGCTGATTAAGCGCCAGAATATTAAGCTTATCGACGAGCGCAGTGTCCGCGTTGTATAACTGCTCAACCTCATTTTTTAACAGCGGCCCAATAATCATGCGCGCACCGTTCTTTTTTGCCAGCGTGAGGATGGCTGGAATCGTCTGGCTGGTAGTGTCATAAACCTTGACTTGCACATTTCTGTCGGCTAGTGTTACGGGCAATTGGTTGGCAGTGCAGCAGGCGACCATAGCCTGCCCTCCAGTCACGGGAGCTGTTTCCATACTGTTGGTATTCACACTAGTCACCGGCATACCGCTATTTAGTAGATTGTTACCTGCGGCATCGGCGCCATGAGCTGGCCTGTTTAGCAGGGAGTTTATGCCCTCCTGCGCTGATATAAAACCCTGTTTAATGGCATTTGTGAACACTTTTTCATGTCCACTTAACGGCAGCAGCATAGCGATGTTTCCTACAGACAATGTCTGATAATTTTGTATCTGGCTAAGCGGGGTTGGCAGCGTTTTCGCCGCTGGGTTTTGCGGATAATGAGCTTTTTGCCAGTCTTTGATTGCTGTCTGCAAAAGGTTGGGATCTTGACGATTATTTAAATACAAACGAAGCAACTCAAGCCAGCCCTGTAACACATTCTCATCAGAGTTTATTCTGATGTTTTTTTGTTTGATCGGCAGTAACAGCAAGGTTTGCCAAGTTTTATCGATATTTTTCTGGTGTGTAACACCTTCTTTTTTAAGCAGTTGCTCTTGGCTAATATAAGCACGTACTAAATCCAGCGAAGGCTTACTTTGGCCAGCATTTATTATTTGACTATAGCGCAGGCGTTGTTCCTCGTCAAGACAGGCTTTATCGACTTGCTGCAGAGCGGCGGCAGTTATTTCAGGAGTAGGCAGTACTTTCTGACTTTCTGGACCCGGGCCTGTACAGGCCATTAGGATTAATGTAATAAGTAGGACGTAACTAGCGCGTCTTCTTTTTTTAAGACATCTTATATAAGAGAACAGCATACTGTATTTATTGATCTGTTTTAAAATGGCCGATATTACCGATTGATCATCGATCATACGGATGAGACAATAAATTATACATTAACTAACTGATAGTTCTGTATCAACTTATGATGTGGTACTGACTTTACTTTAAAACATAACCTTCATCCCGGTACAATCTATTCGCGCTATACGACTAAGCTGATAAACAGAAAAAGTGGGCTTCTCTTTCTCGCCACAACACACTACTGTAAGTATAATAAAGTAAAGCTAAAGTAGCACACTAGTTTTCGATACTGGCATAATCAAGCCGGTTTACTCTCTGATCGTTCCTGTTAAGAAAATTTGCTAACGAAGAAACGTAAAGAGCAGGATAATAATTAACTGCAGGTTTTGGCGTAGCGTCAGAGACACGCACGCTAACGCTAAACGCTGTTTGATAAACAAACTACATTTCTAAAGAGTAGGTGACAATAGCTAGAAAAGTGTTTACACTCCCCGTGGAGTTGACTAGACAGTCGCCGCTTCGCTAGATAAAAGAAGCGTAGGGGAGGAAAGTCCGGGCTCCATAGGGCAGGGTGCCAGGTAATTCCTGGGGGGTGCAAACCCACGACTAGTGCAACAGAAAGCAAACCGCCGATGGCCCGAACTAGTGGGATCAGGTAAGGGTGAAAGGGTGCGGTAAAAGCGCACCGCGCAGCTGGGAACAGTTTGTGGCATGGTAAACTCCACCTGGAGCAAGGCTAAATAGAGGTTCACATGGTACGGCCCGTACTGAACTCGGGTAGGCTGCTTGAGCCATTGCGCGAGCGATGGCCTAGATGAATGACTGTCCACGACAGAACCCGGCTTAACGGTCAACTCCACTATTTTCTTTTTGTGCTTACTACTCTACTAACTACTAGTTAGATAGAGCGTTATGATTAGGTTAGCGCCTAATAGGCAATATTAATAAGTGATTAAAATTTTTCAGCTTCTATTATTTGAGTGTGTATATAGTGTTTATATGGATAAATGGATAAATAGCTTATCGTTCATTGTTTATATCATAGTACTGTTTGCGACGCCAAACCATCACTAGCGAACTGATAAGCCCAATAGTCAGAAGCGCTAACGGCAGCAGCATAACACAGAGCATAACCTCCTCTTCGTAACGCTGAAGCAACGGCATTTTGCCTAGGCTAAAACCTAATAGTGTTAAAATAAACACCCATAAAAAAGCGCTAATCCAATTAAAAAAGTGAAATCGTAAATTTTTTAGATCTGATAGCCCGACAATTGTCGGCAACAGCGTACGGACAAAAGCGATGAACCGGCCGATAAGCAGTGCCGAGAGCCCGTGGCGGTGAAACATTTTAAAAGCCTGCTGGTGATAATGCGCAGGCAAGTGTTCCAGCCATCTTTTCACCCAACGGTTGTTTTTCAACCATTTACCTTGTAGGTAGCTAACCCAACTGCCTAGGCTAGCAGCTACGGTTAGTAGCAAGAGCACAAGAGAGAAATTCAGCGTACCTTTAGCGATTAACATGCCTAGTAATATCAGTAAACTATCGCCAGGTAAAAAGGCTGTAGGTAATAAGCTATTTTCGAAAAATAAGATGAAAAACACCACTAAATAAATAGTCCAGACCAGGCGAAGATCTGAAAGTGTTTTAAAATCTTGTTGCCAAAGAGCATGCAACAGCTCTTTAAATATGTTCATTAAAGCTATTTTAAGCATTATATAATTCTCAATATCATTCTTAATTATTAAGAACGGTGCGTCATGCAGCTTACAGCAGCTGCTGCATATAAATGGTTTGGACGCGGAAAATTGTATAGCAGTGCTAAATATCACCTGTTCGCTGTAGTTCCTAATCGTAGTTCCTAATCTTCGCTGACCAGGATATTTTATTACTTATTCAGCGTCGGGCTTATTAGTATGGCTAATATCTAATATTAGTAGCAGTAACTACTACGATAGAGTAATGTTAGATAGTAGTTTTAGAAGAGAGCTATGTTTTAATTAACAAACATGATTACTCACAATGTTGCATGAGTTTGGAACTCATGCAACATTGTGAGTAATCATTATCAGTGTAAATAGATAATTTAAAATTATTTTAGGAACTACAACAAGTTAAGAAGTCTATTGGTATTTAATTAGCTAAATTTATTAACCAGTTTAAGGGTGTCCCCGACAGGAATTGAACCTGTAACTAGCCCTTAGGAGAGGCTTGTTATATCCATTTAACTACGGAGACTATTCACATAAAAGAATATTTATAGCCTATTGAGGCAAATAAATCAATAATAGTTAACATATTTACTCAATTCATGATAAACATCATCTATATTTTAGTCGAAAGCGCGACATAACCATGTTATCGGGAATGATTAAGGAATAATCAAGATTAATTAGCTGCTTACTTGGCGGGGGCATAAAAATTTATAATGGAGCTTGATAATGAATTTTCGCCTGTCAGGTGTGGCTTTTGCCAGCGTCCTTCTTATAGGATGCATAAGTAATCACAATCAGGACGACCAAGGACAGTGTGATCCTTTAGAAGGATTTAACCGCAGCATGTTTGACTTCAATTATAACGTATTAGACCCCTATATAGTTCGGCCAGCGGCGTTAGTGTGGCGGGATTATGCGCTCAAACCGTTACGTAACGGTTTGAGCAACTTTTTTACCAACTTGGAAGAGCCAGCAACGATGGTCAACTACTTGCTCGAAGGTAAGTCCTACAAAGCGATGGTCCATTTTAACCGCTTTTTCCTTAATACGTTACTAGGTATGGGGGGGTTGATTGATGTTGCTTCGATGGCTAATGCGAAGTTAGCGAAAGAGGAATCACGGCGTTTTGGTAGTATATTAGGTAATTACGGTGTAGGCTATGGTACTTATCTTCAATTGCCTGGTTACGGTAGTTTTACTCCACGTGAAAATGTGGGAGGTCTGGTAGACGATCTCTACCCGATGTTGAGCTATCTGACTTGGTGGATGTCTATCAGTAAGTGGGTACTAGAGGGGCTAGAAACCCGCGCTCAACTGTTAGACTCCGACGGTCTGCTGCGCAACTCGAAAGATCCTTATTCAATGATACGCACTGCTTATTTCCAACGACATGAATTCCTCATTAGCGATGGCGTATTGCCGCTACAGAAAACCCTCAATGCTGCTGAGGATATTAAGGGAGATTTACAATCTATAGACATGTAATAAGTAATATAAGTAATAATCGCACGCTAGGCATGAAATGCCTTTCATGAAGTTAATTTTCCAAATATCTTTTCAAGTAGCGAGTGCATCGTATTTAAAAGTAGATGAGCGCTCCCAAAGCGGAGTATTATTAGTACAAAGCATTTTAGCCAGATACAAGTTGTGATGCAGTGCTGCTGTACCATTTATGGAGCAGATTTTCACAGCCTTCTGGCGTATGTTATCCCTACAACAACGGTGCCTTATGCAAGTTTTAATTATGCGGCATGGCGATGCTATTGCTAATATCACAAGTAGTGATGATACGGAACGCTCCTTGTCCGATCGGGGTCGTAATGAATCCAGGCTAATGGCGTGCTGGCTTAGTGGCCAGGTTGCCAAAATCGAGCAGGTATTAGTCAGTCCTTATCTGCGTGCTAGACAGACGCTTGATTGCCTGCAGAAGAATTTGGTGCTACCGGACAAGCATGAAGTATTACTGGAACTAATGCCGGCTGGGAATGCTAAGCTGGTATGCTAT
Organism: Candidatus Hoaglandella endobia; assembly: GCF_900044015.1. Taxonomy (GTDB): domain Bacteria; phylum Pseudomonadota; class Gammaproteobacteria; order Enterobacterales; family Enterobacteriaceae; genus Hoaglandella; species Hoaglandella endobia. The sequence goes on from NZ_LN999835.1 coordinate 260,461, forward strand.
TATCTCCAGGCACTAGCTAATAAAGGCTTAAACCAGGTATTGGTAGTCTCTCACCTACCGGTGGTGGGGTATCTAGTAGCAGATTTATGCCATAAGCAACCACCGATGTTCGCTACTGCATCCGTAGCTTGCGTCTATTTAGACGCTTTTAGCGGTAATGGCCAGCTGTGCTGGCAGGTAGGGCCACAGCTTTTATCTCAAGTTTGAATGGCCGCTGGCTGCATCGACAGTCGAAATAATGTTCGCGCTGACAGAAAAGACAATAAGTTACAGCAAGATCTCAATAGTAAGCGACCATGCCGTAGCGCCGCTATATGAAGCAAACGGTACGAACCGGATAGATTATAGATTAAGGTGTTGTAAGCGTCACTACCGGCGCAATGCTATCGACACGATAGCTAGGGTATCGAGCGCAATAGTATGAGATGAGAGGCAGGTACGCAGGTTTCGGCATACTATAAGAAGGGTCGTGGTCGAAAAAATGAATCTACCTATCAGCCTGAGCGAATCTTTATTCGCTCAACTTGAGGCCAAACTAGCTAGCCCATGCACCGATGAGTCTCAAAACCTTGATAGCCAAGATAGAGCACATAGTATCCATGGTCCAAAGTAGGACGGTAAACTACCGCCTTAGCGCCTGAACGATAAAATTATGCATTTGATTTATGCCCTGAAATAAATAGGTATTTTAAAGGTTATTTTTTTACTTTACTACTAGTTCTTCATTAGAAGTTATTATATATGCTCTAGCTGTCAGCGATAACACTTATCATTATTGTCATGAGGGTGCTGATTGCTATGTCAGAACATAGTATAAGCACACCCTCAATATTTGGAGGTTTACCGGTACAAAGAACATGATTCTAACTGCCTAGTAAATCCTAGCTAACAAAATGCAAACACTGCAGTCTCAGAAAATTGATGCCGATGCTCAAAGCAGTCTTAGCTAGATTATTAACAACGGACACTAATGGCACACCTAATCGTCTAGTAAGACCTGAATCTTACAAACAGATAATAGCTCTTGTCACTAAAACATTTACTTTATATAAGTAACCATCAATGTGGATATTGGGATAGAAGACAAGTGTAACCTATTCATTCTAATAGTAAGATTACTAGGTTCAATAAATTGACATGTAATTAGGACCATGGGCACTGCGTGGTATAAATTTTGCTAATATCAGTTCATCTGACTTGTTCAGCTTACATCTGTAATCTAAAGTGCGTAACTAAATATTCAATACTATTATTATAAGAGGTATTAAATGAAACGTGCTGTGATTACAGGCTTAGGGATTTTATCAAGTATTGGTAATGACCAAAAAGAAGTCTTACCTTCATTGCAACAAGGCCGCTCTGGAATTACTTTTTCCCAAGAATTGAAAGATTCTGGTATGCGCAGCCATGTATGGGGCAATGTCAAACTAGATACTACCGGGCTAATTGATCGCAAAATGGCGCGCTTTATGAGTGATGCCTCCATTTATGCCTATCTTGCTATGGAGCAGGCAATCACCGATTCCAGGCTCACACCAGACATGGTCTCGAACGATCGCACTGGCCTTATCGTCGGTTCTGGAGGCGGCTCGCCGCGCAACCAGGTTGCCGGTTCGGACGGCATGCGAGCCCGTGGTCTACGTGGTGTAGGGCCTTACATGGTGACTAAAGCGATGGCTTCTGGCGTGTCAGCATGTTTAGCAACGCCTTTTAAGATTCGTGGTGTTAACTATTCCATTAGCTCCGCATGTTCGACTTCTGCCCATTGTATCGGTAATGCAGTAGAAATGATCCAGCTTGGTAAACAAGATGTGGTATTCGCTGGAGGTGGTGAAGAACTATGTTGGGAAATGGCCTGTGAATTCGATGCCATGGGAGCATTATCCACCCGCTATAATAAAACGCCGGAAAGAGCCTCGCGGACTTACGACGTCAAACGCGATGGTTTCGTTATTGCTGGCGGTGGTGGTATCGTTGTAGTAGAAGAGTTAGAACATGCGCTTGCCCGTAGTTCTCATATTTATGCTGAAATTATCGGTTATGGTGCTACTTCAGACGGCGCTGATATGGTAGCGCCGTCTGGAGAAGGAGCGATTCGCTGCATGCAGATGGCACTTAAAAATGTAGATACGCCGGTAGATTATCTTAACGTTCACGGCACTTCTACACCGGTCGGTGATGTAAAAGAACTGTGGGCCATTAGAGAAACTTTTGGCAACCAACACCCATCATTTTCCTCTACTAAAGCGATGACCGGCCACTCACTGGGCGCGGCGGGCGTCCATGAAACTATTTTCACGCTATTGATGCTAGAACACAATTTCATTGCCCCAAGTATTAATATAGAAGAGCTGGATCCGCAAGCAGCAGGCATGAATATCATTACCGAGCCAACCCAGCGAGCACTGAATACCGTGATGAGCAATAGCTTTGGTTTCGGCGGTACGAATACGACCCTCGTGATGCGTAAGTATAGCTAAACTTAATCTAAGCTTAAATTAGCTGCATTTGCTTCATGTTTTTTAAAAAACAATTACTGTATGTTACCTACCGTAGTAGCCGATAGATTGTGTCTAATCTTGGGATAGAAGAGCCGCTGATTTGGTGCCATGAGTTAATTACTAGATGCTGACTTACTATCCTATAGTAACCGCAATCGTAATACTACCGTAATAACAACTTAAGATCTGCTAATCAGTCAGTTATTTATAGCAGCTAATTAAGTTGCTGTTAGTTGCTGTGTACGCTTTTGCTGACTCTGCTGACGGAGCAGTCGGGCTTGATGCAGCACAGAACACACCGCCTAGGGTAGAAAAAGTGCGCATATTCTATGATAGAACCGAGGAGCATCTAATGCTTCCTCCTAGCGAGGAACATGAAACTTGGAAAAGATTACTCTATTAAGACACCGATGTAAGACTTTTCTGGGGACGTCGTTTAGGATCTACGTTCTGGTTGGGGACGAGCAACGTGCTTTTTTTTGAGCACGTTGCTAATGCAATGGCCAAGACTAGTTGATGTTTACTGAGCAAACAGCTTTTCTTGAGGTAGACCACTCCTTACCGTCGTTAGCTAATAATGGTGGGCTAAAGTTGGCGCTTGGAATAGAATATGACGGTAGTGCTTACTATGGCTGGCAACGCCAACAGGAGGTGCCAAGCGTGCAAGAACATCTGGAACACGCTCTATCAACGGTCGCTAGTGAACCGGTAACGGTATTTTGTGCTGGGCGTACCGATGCTGGCGTGCATGCCCTGAACCAGGTGGTACATTTTGAGACCAGCGCGCGCCGGCCTGACGCTGCCTGGACTTTCGGTGTCAATGCTCACCTGCCGGCAGATATTGCCGTGTGCTGGGTGAGACCAGTAGCAGACGATTTTCATGCGAGGTTCAGCGCTACCACTCGCCGCTATTGCTATATGATCTATAACCACAGTTTGCGCCCAGCAATATTTTTTCGTGGATTGACCCATTATTACCATCCACTGGATGCGCAAAACATGGCACAAGCTGGCCAGTATTTGCTGGGAGAAAACGATTTCACCTCTTTTCGAGCCCTAAAGTGCCAGTCGCGTACTCCCTGGCGTAATGTGCACCATCTACGCGTTACGCGCCACGGGCGCTATATTGTAGTAGATATCAAAGCGAATGCTTTCGTTCATCATATGGTTCGTAATATTGTAGGTAGTCTGCTTGAGGTGGGATGCGGCAATCAGCCAGCAGCATGGATTGCTGAGCTACTGAAGCTGCGAGACCGTAACCTGGCCAGTGCAACCGCACCGGCGACTGGGCTTTACCTGGTAGAGGTGAACTACCCGGCACGTTTTGGACTTCCTGCGCCACTAGTTAGACCTTTATTTCTGGTGGATTAACCGTAATTTTTTAGGTCTTGGCTAGTGTTACCGTAAAAATTAAATAGAATATATAAAATTAATCAATGATTTTTTTTAAATGGCAGATATTGCCTGGCCTGTTTGTTTCTTACTTTATGCCGTTAGTCTACTAATACTCAGTTACATAGTTTGCAATGCAAACAGCTCTTTTACTTGTAAAATATGTTGCTATTTGTACGACGTGTATACGTACCTTCGCCATTCGCGTTGCGAATAAGTAATAAAATAAAATATGAGCTGGATTGAACGAATTCTCAATAAGAAGACTATAACAACGGCGCATCGAGCGAATATCCCTGAGGGCGTATGGACAAAATGTGCTAACTGTAGCCAGGTGCTGTATCGCGCAGAACTAGAACGTAATCTGGAAGTTTGTCCCAAATGCGACCACCATATGCATATGACCGCGCGCGCGCGCCTACAAGCTTTCCTGGACAAAGGAAGCGAGTTAGAACTAGCTAGTGAGCTAGAGCCAAAAGATATTCTGAAATTCATGGACTCAAAAAAATACAAGGATCGTCTGGCAGCTGCCCAGAAAGCCACCAATGAGAAAGATGCGCTGCTGGTTATGAAAGGGAAGCTATATGGCATGCCTATAGTGGCAGCGTCTTTTGAATTCGCCTTTATCGGCGGGTCGATGTCCTCAGTAGTTGGCGCGCGCTTTGTGCGTGCGGTGGAGCAGGCGCTGGAAGATTACTGTCCTCTGGTTTGCTTTTCCGCTAGCGGAGGTGCCCGCATGCAGGAGGCATTGATGTCGTTGATGCAGATGGCCAAGACTAGTGCCGCACTGGCCAGACTACGCAACCAGCGTTTACCCTATATTTCGGTGCTGACCGATCCTACCATGGGCGGCGTTTCTGCAAGCCTAGCAATGTTGGGAGATCTTAATGTCGCCGAGCCGAAAGCGTTGATAGGCTTCGCTGGTTCGCGAGTGATTGAACAGACTGTGCGAGAAAAATTGCCGGACGGATTTCAGCGCAGCGAATTCCTCCTGGAAAAAGGCGCTATTGATCTCATTATACGCCGGCCGGAGATGCGCCGGCGTCTAGCATGTATTCTGGCAAAGCTGACTAACCAACCGCAGCCGCAAGACAACTGACCAACTTAATCATCGCGGTTGGTCGGCTAGATGCTACCAATATAGTCAACGCCGATATTGCCGTTATTACCAGCATTGCCCTTGATGGACACCGCGCGAGCATCGTAGGCCGGCGGTAGTTGGCGAGCCAGATTGGCCGGAGAGACCCCTTGCCTCATCCGCGGCCGGCGCCGCAATTAACTCCGTTAACGCCAGTACAGGGACAAATAACACCTATCTTAGGACCAGATGTAAGGATAAGTTACAAGCAGCTTAGCTGCTTGAATGGACAGCTGCGACCATACAAGAAGGTCTAGCTTGTCGACAGGATTACGAACGCCTGTGTGATCTATAGATGTTAAGTAACATTTTAATTTTTTTATTAAAATCTTTCGTCAAAAATTAACAGGTAAAATTTAGATAAATGTATGCGCATGATCTGGATTGATTACGTTATTATCGGCATCATTATAATTTCTATCCTGGTAAGTCTGATTTGCGGGTTTATCCGCGAAGCGTTATCGTTAGTAACGTGGTTTTTTGCTTTTTTTATTGCCAGCCACTACTACAGTTACCTTACAATATATTTAACCCACGTTGAAAAACAGATGGTGCGTAACTGTATTGCCATTACCTTGCTGTTTGTGATGATTCTGGTAGTTGGAGCGATCGTTAATTACTTGATTAGTTCGCTAATAGCGCATACCGGTCTATCCATCACCGACCGAGTTCTAGGTATTTGTTTCGGTCTGCTGCGGGGCGTAATAATTATCTCGATAATATTATTTTATCTTGAAACTTTTACCGGCTTTTCCCACACCCAAGATTGGCAACGTTCTCAGCTGAGACCCCAATTTAGTAGTATTAAAAAATGTTTTTTTGACTATCTCAAAAGCAAGTCAAGTTTCTTACTGATGCAGTAAAAAAAATATCGGTTAAGTAGTAGTCATCCGGCTCCTGCTGCCTGCTTGGCCTGTATGGCGGTCAGGGCAACAGTATACACTATATCGTACACTAGCGCGCCGCGCGATAGATCGTTAACGGGCTTTCGCATTCCTTGCAGCATTGGGCCGATGGAAAGCAGATTAGCCGAGCGCTGCACCGCTTTATAGGTGGTATTGCCGGTATTCAAGTCGGGAAAGATAAATACCGTTGCTTTGCCCGCCACCGACGAGTGAGGTGCTTTTAACAGTGCGACGTCTGCCATGATAGCGGCGTCATACTGCAGCGGGCCATCAATGACTAGATCCGGCCTTTTTGCCTGCGCCAGCCGAGTTGCTTTGCGCACCTTCTCAACGTCACTGCCGGCGCTAGAGTTGCCGGTAGCGTAGGAAATCATTGCCACGCGAGGCTCAATTCCGAAAGTGGCGGCAGAATTAGCTGACTGAATAGCGATTTCTGCTAATTGCTCTGCTGTAGGATCAGGATTTATGGCGCAATCGCCATAAACTAGAACTTGCTCAGGCAATAGCATAAAGAACACCGACGATACCAGAGAGCTATCTGGGTCGGTCTTGATGAGCTGTAGTGGGGGACGAATAGTGTTTGCAGTAGTGTGTACCGCGCCTGACACCAGGCCGTCAGCTTCGCCTTGCTCAAGCATCAGCGTGCCCAGCACTACATTATCTTGCAATTGCTCTCTGGCCACTACTTCTGTCATCCCTTTACTCCTACGCAGCTCTACTAGTCGAGCGACGTACTTATCGCGCGTCACTTGCGGATCAATAATATCGATACCTTTGCCCAAATTTACCCCCTGAACTGCTGCCACATGCTGGATGTCATCCGGTTTGCCCAGCAAAATACAGTTGGCGATGCCGCGTTCGACGCAGATGGTCGCAGCTTTTACGGTGCGCGGCTCATTACCCTCAGGCAAGATTATACGTTTCCCCGCTTGACGGGCTAGCTCGGTTAAATGATAGCGAAAAGCAGGTGGCGATAGAAGACGTGGCCGTTCAGAACTGGCAGACAGAGAATTGAGCCAGGCGTGATCAATATGGCCTGCAATATATTCTTGCAGTTTTTTTACCCGACTGTGGTCGTCTGCTGGTACTTCGAGGCTAAAGCTTTGCAAGCTGAGCGAGGTCTGCCAGGTATTAGTATGCACAGTAAACATTGGCAAGCCAGTCTGGAAGGCGCGCTCGCACAACTGGTTAATGCTCTGGTCGATATCATAGCCGCCGGTTAGTAATACCGCGCCAATTTTAACTCCGTTCATCACCGCAAGGCAGGCCGCCACTAATACTTCAGGACGATCTGCAGATGTCACTAGCAACGCTCCAGGCCGGAGATGCTCTTGTATATTAGCCACACTGTGCGCACAGAAAATTACTGATTTCACGCGCCGAGTCTGAATTTCACCTTCGTAGATAATTTTAGCGCTCAGGTGGCGGGCTATATCGATAGCTCTGGTGGCAATAAGGTCAAAATTACACGGAATACAGCCAAAAATTGGCAGTGGGCTGTTTCTAGAAAGCAAGGTTGTATCAACACTGAAGACGCTAGCTTTACTGGAAGCGTCGAACATTTCTAATAGATCTAGACCCGTATGACCTTGTTCATTAACTGGTGTGTTAATTTGATTAATGATAACACCGGTGATGTTTTTATTCCTGATACCGCCAAAGCTTGCGCGCACCAGTTCAATGCGTTCTTTTAATTTATCTTGCGAGTTGTTTTCCAAAGCAAGTATGAAGATTATTTCGGCATTCAGCGTACGGGCTATTTCGTAGTTCAGAGCGGTGGTGAACTGATGTTGAAGCGTGGGCACCAGCCCTTCAACTAGAACGATTTTCGCCTTTTTAGTATTTTCATGAAAACGTGAGATAATTTCCTCCATCAGCAAATCTTGCTTATTAGAGCTGATCAGCGATTCAACGTAGCTCATACGCAGAGGCTCGGCGGCAGGAATGTTGGAGTTGGCGCGAATAATGCTGGTAGTGGCGTCTAGGTTATCTTTTCCATAGCGGGGGTTAGACTGAGCGATTGGTTTAAAAAAGCTTAAACTTATGCCCTTTTGCTCTATGGCTTTAATAACACCGAGACTCACGCTAGTTAGACCAACGCTGGTGCCGCTGGGAATCAACATAATTATATGGTACACGGCTACAACACCTCTTTTAACTTTTTACGGTTGTTTGGTAATCAACAATATACCAGTCGGAACAAGCCGAAGAGAAGATCTAGAATGACGCTGTCAGTCGAGCTGCTTCCTGAGCGATAACCAACTCTTCGTTGGTCGGAATAACTATGGCCAGACTGCTGGTCTCGGTACTTATCACACCGGAACGACCGAAACGCGCGGCTAAGTTACGTTCATGATCAACTTTAAAGCCGAACAGTGCCAGTTTATTTAGTGATAGCTCACGTACCATAGCGGAGTTTTCACCGATGCCACCGGTGAAAATAATCGCATCCAGCCGACCGTCCATAAGCGTGCTGTAAGCACCGATATACTTGGCCAGACGGTGACAATATACATCCATGGCGCGGCGGGCGTCCACTTGATCATAATTGTTCTCAATATAGCGGCAGTCACCGGTTACTCCGGTCAGGCCTAGCAGTCCGGACTCTTTTGTCAGCAGTGTATTTATCTTCTCGACGGACATCCCCAAGGCATCATGTAAGTGGAACACTATAGCTGGATCAATATCGCCACTGCGGGTTCCCATTACCAAACCTTCCAATGGAGTCAGGCCCATTGATGTATCGACGCACTTGCCGTTGCGAATAGCGGTTACTGAACTGCCGTTGCCTAAATGGCAGGTAATCACATTAAGTTCTGTTACCGTCTTATTGAGGATCTTGGCCGCTTCGCGGCTAACGTAAAAATGGCTAGTTCCATGGGCGCCGTAGCGGCGTATACCATAATCCTGATATAAAGAATAGGGTAGGGCATAAAGATATGATTCTTCAGGCATGGTCTGATGGAAGGCTGTATCAAAAACCGCTACATTTTTCTTAGTAAGCTGCGGAAACTCTTTTAAAGCCTCGCGGATGCCGATAAGCTGCGCAGGGTTGTGCAGCGGCGCGAACGGAATAGCATCCTCGATGCCTTGTAGAACGTCTTCATTGATAACGGCGGAATGAGTGAACCGCTCGCCGCCATGGACGATACGGTGACCGATAGCGGTTAGTTGTACGGATAGTCTGGGGCTTTGTGCCAAAATAGTATTAACGATAAAATTTAATGCTTCGCTGTGCGCACTGCCTGCAGCCAACGGCGCTTCTTGCTTAGCGCCATTTATATTCCATTGAATACGCACCTCCGGTAGATTGAAGCACTCTGCGAGACCTGAGATATGTTTTTCACCGTTAGTAGCATTGATAATAGCGAATTTTAAAGATGAACTGCCACAGTTCAGAACCAGTACTAGCTTAGTTCGCATGGAATTACCTACTTATTAGGCGTAGTTTATGCATAGAGTCGTTAATAATACATTAACCAGAGAGTTTGATAATAACATCTTATGTTAAGCGTTTCAGTAGATTACAGAAAATCTCCTAATATTTTTTTTGCTCCCAATGCAACAACTACTTAGGCGGGGGGAGAAGCGCACTCTCTAGACTACAGCTACGTATATTGTATAGTAGCTATCTAATGGTGCTATACTACTAACTACTCGTGATGCGCAAAAAAAAAACAAAAAAAGCAAAAAAAATGATTAAACCAGATCCACTATTTTTGATAAGTAAGGTCTAGAGTAAGAATGCAACCTGATCGCTGGTTTTAGCGATCCCAATTAGATCATAGATAATTATTATTGATGATATTTTAGTTCTCCTTCAGTTGTTAGCCGGAGACATAGCTACTTTGACCAGGAGATGATTGAGGGAACGGAACTGATTAAAGTTGGAAACCTCCGAGATCATCGCTGTTGACTTCGGCATCAATCTGTCCTACCAGATAAGAGCTTATTTCAACCTCTTGTGGAGCCACCTGCACATTATCCGACACAAGCCAGGAATTGATCCACGGGATAGGGTTAGAGCACGTAGCAAAGGGCAAATCTAGACCCACCGCCTTCATGCGAATATTGGTAATATATTCCACGTATTGGCAAAGAATATCTTTATTTAATCCAATCATCGAGCCATCGCAGAATAGATAACTAGCCCAATTTTTCTCTTGCTGAGCGGCAAGCAAAAACAAATCATAGCTTTCCTTCTGGCAGTTGTAAGCAATATCGGCCATTTCCGAATCATCCTCGCCGGAGCGCATCAGATTTAGCATATACTGTGTACCGGTCAAGTGTAGTGCCTCATCACGGGCGATAAGTCTAATTATCTTGGCGTTGCCTTCCATTAATTCACGTTCGGCGAAGGCGAAAGAACAGGCGAAGCTGACATAAAACCGAATCGCTTCTAGCGCGTTGACGCTCATCAGGCATAGGTAGAGTCTTTTCTTCAGATCATGAAGATTTACCCTTACCTTGTTTCTGTTGATCTGGTGGATACCTTCTCCAAATAAATGATAATAACTGGTTAGTTCGATAAGCCCATCGTAATAACCAGAGATATCTTTGGCGCGCTTGAGGATTTCCTCGTCGGTAACAATATCGTCGAACACTAGAGAGGGCTCATTGATAATATTGCGGATGATATGGGTATAAGACCTTGAGTGAATGGTCTCCGAAAATGCCCAGGTTTCTACCCAGGTTTCTAGTTCGGGTATTGAGATCAGCGGTAGTAGCGCTACATTTGGGCTGCGGCCCTGAATAGAATCGAGCAGTATTTGATATTTTAGATTGCTGATAAAAATATGTTTTTCATGCGCTGGCAGCGCTTGAAAGTCAATACGGTCGCGTGAAACGTCAACTTCTTCCGGACGCCAGAAAAACGACAATTGTTTTTCAATCAATTTTTCAAAAAGATCGTATTTTTGTTGGTCAAAACGCACAATATTGACTGACTGGCCGAAAAACATCAGCTCCAGTAGCTGGTCATTTTTAGTTCGTGAAAATGTAGTGTAGGCCATAGATAGTTACTCCCATTTTACGCGGACGAGGTTGCCGGCCCGCTTTCATATTTAAATCTTGCAAGCGCCTCTGTCACAATCATCTTGTCGTAATGACTGCATATCTTCCTGGGCATCTTCCGAACCGTCACGGGTGTTGTGGTAATACAAGGTTTTCACCCCAAACTTATACGCGGTTAACAGATCTTTTAGCAACTGCTTCATAGGTACTTTCCCGGCTGGGAAACGGGAAGGATCATAGTTAGTATTAGCAGAAATAGCCTGATCGATAAATTTTTGCATCACTCCTACAAGGTGCAGATAACCGTCATTGCTCGGCATTTCCCACAATAGTTCATAGTCCTGCTGCAGGCGAACTGATTCAGGCACCACCTGGCGCAGGATACCGTCTTTAGAAGCCTTGATGCTAACCAGACCGCGTGGTGGTTCGATACCGTTGGTAGCGTTGGATATTTGCGATGAGGTTTCAGACGGCATGAGCGCCGACAAAGTAGAATTGCACAAACCATGATGTTGGATATCTGCGCGCAGCGCTTCCCAATCGTAATGTAGTGGTTCGCTAACGATGCTATCGAGATCTTTTTTATAACTATCGATAGGTAAAAGCCCATGTGCATAGTTAGTCTCATTAAACCATGGGCAGGGACCGCGCTCTTTAGCCAGCTCATTGGAGGCCTTAAGCAGATAATATTGAATCGCCTCGAACGTACGGTGGGTTAAGTTATTAGCGCTGCCATCGGAATAGCGCACTCCGTGCTTAGCCAGATAATAAGCAAAATTAATCACGCCTACGCCGAGAGTTCGGCGGCCCATCGCACTGCGTTTCGCGGCTGGTATTGGATAATCCTGATAGTCGAGCAGTGCATCAAGAGCGCGTACCGCAAGCATCGCTAGTTCGCTAAGATCGTCTAGGTTGTTTATCACCCCGAGATTAAAAGCCGACAGAGTGCAGAGAGCAATTTCACCATTCTTGTCAAACACATCTTCTAGCGGCTTACTTGGGAGGACGATTTCTAGGCATAGGTTGGACTGACGAATGGGCGCCACCCTTGGATCGAACGGACTATGGTTATTGCAATGGTCCACGTTCTGTACATAAATACGCCCGGTGGAGGCACGCTCTCGCATCATCATCGAAAACAGCTCCACCGCTTTAATACGGCGTTGACGGATATTACTATCTCGCTCATATTGGCAGTAAAGCTTCTCAAACTGATCCTGATCGGTGAAAAAAGCGTCATATAACTCCGGTACGTCGGAAGGGCTAAATAAAGTGATGTCTGCTCCTGTAACCAAGCGTTGGTACATGAGTTTGTTAAGCTGTACGCCATAGTCCATATGACGCACCCGGTTAGCTTCAACACCACGGTTGTTTTTCAATACCAGCAGGCTTTCGACTTCTAAATGCCACATAGGGTAGAACAAGGTAGCTGCCCCACCTCGTACTCCGCCCTGAGAACAAGATTTTACTGCAGTTTGGAAATGTTTGTAGAAAGGGATACAGCCCGTATGGAATGCTTCCCCGCCACGGATAGGACTGCCAAGCGCGCGAATGCGCCCAGCGTTAATGCCTATCCCAGCGCGCTGGGATACGTATTTGACAATAGCACTGGAAGTCGCGTTGATGGAATCCAGGCTGTCACCACATTCGATAAGTACGCAGGAACTGAACTGACGAGTCGGTGTTCGCACACCAGCCATGATCGGTGTTGATAACGAAATTTTAAATGTAGAAACAGCTTCGTAAAAACGTTTAACGTAGTCTAGACGGGTTGCACGAGGATAGCTGGAAAATAGGCAAGCGGCTACCAATATATACAAAAACTGGGCGCTTTCATAAATTTCGCCGGTAATCCGGTTTTGTACTAGATATTTTCCTTCAAGCTGCTTGACCGCAGCATAGGAGAAGTTCATGTCGCGCCAGTGATCGATAAAGCCGTTCATTTGCGTAAATTCATCTGGGCTGTAAACTGTTAGTAATTTTTGATCGTATTTGCCCATTTCCACCAGTCGCACGATATGGTCATAAAGTTTAGGTGGCTCAAATTGGCCGTAAGCTTTTTTGCGCAGATGGAATACCGCTAGTCTGGCGGCAAGATATTGATAGTCTGGCGCCTGGCGTGAAATTAAATCTGCAGCGGCTTTAATAATAGTTTTATGAATATCAGCGGTTTTGATACCATCATAAAATTGGATATGAGACCGTAATTCTACCTGAGAAACGGAAACATTTTCTAATCCTTTTGCGGCCCAGTTGATGACTTGGTGAATTTTATCTAGGTTAATGGTTTCTTTACTTCCATCGCGCTTTGTGACTAGCAAACTCTGGTTCATATCGATCGATACCTGTCTATATAACCCGCAACTGCCTTCGCTGACGCTCAGGCAGCATTAGTAGTGATTTACAAAGAAGTAAATTACTATATAGGGTATTGTTGTTAGTTTAATGACAAAATAGTGATAAAGGCGCAGCAATGCAAGTGAGTAAATTATGGGTTTTTGTGGATAACAGGGGGGAGAAACGGTCATCATCTAGCTAAAAGCGGCTATTTCTCCTACTGCTTCCAGGTTGTTAAGCTCGGGAGCGTATTTTCTAAAAAAAACTATGAAAGTCTAAAATAGATAAATAGATAATAAGCTAAATAAGCGGATATAAACGTTCACAGGCACTAGCTTGAGATGAGTGTGAGTGTATCATTAATTTTCATGGTGACAGTGCTATTTAATCGAAAGAAAAAGATGATATACTTCTTTGCTACCTTTAAATCCGGTAAGCATGCTTCATGCATAGAGGCTTTATTAGAGGAAAAACGGCGCCATGAGCGACCTTGCCAGAGAAATTGTACCAGTTCATATCGAAGAAGAGCTGAAACGCTCTTATCTTGATTATGCTATGTCCGTAATTGTCGGACGCGCACTGCCGGATGTCCGGGACGGACTAAAACCCGTGCATCGTCGCGTGCTGTTCGCGATGAAAATACTTGGTAATGATTGGAATAAACCTTATAAAAAATCAGCGCGGGTAGTCGGTGACGTCATCGGTAAATATCACCCCCATGGGGATACCGCTGTTTATGACACTATTGTGCGGATGGCACAGCCGTTCTCACTTAGGTACATGCTAGTAGATGGTCAAGGCAATTTTGGGTCCGTTGATGGTGACTCTGCCGCGGCGATGCGTTATACTGAAGTACGCATGACGAAGATAGCCCATGAACTGATGGCAGATCTGGAACAAGAAACTGTAAATTATGTGCCGAACTATGATAGTACCGAGCAAATTCCCGATGTGATGCCCACCAGGATCCCTAATTTATTGGTAAACGGTGCTTCTGGTATCGCGGTGGGTATGGCCACCAATATTCCGCCGCACAATCTAGCGGAAGTCATTGACGGGTGTCTAGTCTATATCGACGATGAGAATATCAGCGTTAAAAGTTTAATGAACTATATTCCAGGGCCTGATTTTCCTACTGCAGCCATTATAAATGGCCAGAGAGGTATCGAGGAGGCTTATTGCACCGGACGGGGTAAAATTTACCTACGCGCACGTGCCAAGATAGAAACTAATGGTAAGACCGGCCATGAAAATATTATCGTGCATGAAATTCCATATCAGGTCAATAAAGCACGACTGATTGAAAAAATTGCTGAGTTGGTAAAAGAAAAACGCATCGAAGGCATTAGTGGTCTGCGTGACGAGTCCGATAAAGACGGTATGCGCATTGTTATTGCAGTCAAACGCGACGCGGTAGGTGAGGTGGTGCTCAATAACCTCTATTCTCAAACCCAACTGCAGGTATCGTTCGGTATCAATATGGTTGCTCTACATCAGGGACAGCCGAAAATCCTGCCGTTGAAGGATATTTTATCCGCCTTTATAAGCCATCGACGCGAGGTAGTCACACGTCGCACTATTTTCGAATTACGCAAAAAACGCGAGCGCGCTCACATTCTGGAAGCGCTGGCGGTAGCTCTGGTAAATATTGCCCCGATGATCGAATTGATTCGGCAGGCACTGACCCCAGCAGAAGCCAAAGCTGCACTGGTGGAGCGCTCCTGGGCGCTTAGCAACGTTGCTGCCATGCTAGAGCGCACTGATAACGATATCGCGCGTCCGGAATGGCTAGAGCTGAAGTTTGGCATCCGAGAAGGCTATTACTATCTGACTGAACAGCAGGCCCAGGCAATTTTGGATTTGCGCCTGCAAAAGCTCACTGGTCTGGAGCACGAAAAGCTGTTTGATGAATATAAAGATTTGCTGATCCAGATAGCCAAACTGATTCAAATTTTGCAGGATCCAGACCGCTTGATGGAAGTTATTCGCGCAGAGCTCATAGCCATCAAAGAACAGTACAGAGATCCGCGTCGCACCGAGATTACCGCCAATAGTTCGGATATCAGTATCGAGGCTTTAATTAATCAGGAAGATGTGGTGGTCACTCTGTCGCATCAGGGCTATATCAAATACCAGCCGCTAACAGATTACGAGGCGCAACGCCGCGGCGGTAAAGGGAAATCAGCAGCTAGTATTAAAGAAGAGGACTTTATCAATCGTCTGCTGGTGGCTAATACCCATGATACCATCCTGCTGTTCTCTAGTCGTGGGAGGATATACTGGATGAAAGTATATCAACTACCGGAAGCCAGTCGCAGTTCTCGCGGTCGGCCGATAGTTAACTTGTTACCCCTTGAGCAGAACGAGCGCATTACCGCTATTCTGCCGGTACGTGAACAAGATAAAAAAGAAGATCGCCATATCTTTATGGCGACTGCCAGCGGCACCGTGAAGAAAACTGCCTTGAGTGAGTTCAGCCGGCCGCGTAACACTGGCATTATCGCTGTTAACCTCGATGAAGGCAATGAACTAATCGGCGTGGATCTAACCGACGGCAGCCATGATGTGATGCTGTTTTCTGCATACGGTAAAGTTGTGCGTTTCTCGGAAACGCAAGTGCGCAGTATGGGACGTACCGCGACCGGCGTGCGTGGTATCAATCTGGTAGAAGGGGACCGGGTTGTTTCACTTATCGTTCCGCGCGGCGAGGGACCAATTTTAACGGTGACCCAGCACGGCTACGGCAAGCGTACCGCACAATCAGAATACCTTACCAAATCTCGTGCTACCCAGGGGGTTATTTCTATTAAGGTGAGTGAACGCAATGGCGAGGTAGTGGGTGCGATACAGGTTGAAGACTGTGATCAGGTGATGATAATCACCGACGCTGGCAAGTTGGTGCGTACCAGGGTTTCCGAGGTGAGCATCGTGGGCCGTAATACTCAGGGCGTGACGCTCATCCGCACCGCGCAGGATGAGCATGTTGTAGGGCTGCAGCGCATCGCCGAACCGGTAGACGATGAAGAGTTCAATGTAGTAGTGAAAGAGGCGTCCTAACTTTAGGAGCGCACGAAGTCGATATGCATTAGTTTTGGTTTAAACGGATGACGTTGCACTGCCTGTACCTTCACCTTGGTTTCTGTGCTATCGACAACCAGCGCCAGAACGTCACCACTATAAAAGCCTTCTTTGGTCTGAAGATTAAGGACAGTTTCATGATCCAACTTGATAGCAAGCGGGGCTTCAATACCGCCGTATACAATAGCCGGTAACTTGTTCGCTAGACGTAGGCGACGACCTGCACCCTTACCTTGCTCTCTGCGAATTTCAGCATTGATAGTTAACATAAGTTTTCCAAAATATTAGAACGTAACCTGCGACAGGCATAACCTAGCAGCGGTTAGGAGAGAGAAAGATCAACGATCTGTTATTAGTAAGTAAAATTATAACTTAGTTTCTAGCTCAGAGCAAACAAAAACAAAACCTAATATTATTGTATTATATAAAGCTTTGCTTAGCGGTCATGTCATTAGTGAAAATCTTATGTCAAATAATAGTCAAAAAAAAGTAATCATCAGTATGTCCGGCGGTGTAGACTCTTCTGTCGCCGCCTGGCTGATACAAAGGCAGGGCTACCACGTAGAAGGGCTATTCATGAAAAACTGGGAGGAGGACGATACTGAAGAATATTGCACTTCAGTAAGAGATTTGGCTGATGCACAAGCAGTATGCAATAGGCTGGGTATAGTGCTGCATACTGTTAATTTTGCTTCTGAATATTGGGAGAATGTTTTTAAAAATTTTCTTAAAGAATATCAGGCTGGCCGCACGCCTAATCCCGATATATTATGCAACAAGGAAATAAAATTCAAAGCGTTCTACGACTTCACTCTAGAGGATCTAGGTGCCGACTATATCGCCACCGGGCACTATGTCAGACGTGCCGATATTGATGGTAAAAGTTGTCTATTGCGTGGCATAGATGATAACAAAGATCAAAGTTATTTCCTTTATACTCTAGCTTATGGAAAGCTCTCACGCTGCCTATTTCCGATTGGGGAACTAACCAAACCAGAGGTGCGGCGCATTGCTACCGAACTTAATCTGTCTACCGCCGGTAAAAAAGACTCGATGGGCATTTGCTTTATCGGCAAACGTAAATTTCGCGACTTTCTTGGTCGATACCTGCAAGCTAAGCCAGGGGCAATCGTCTCGGTAGACGGCCAAGAGATGGGATTCCACCAAGGGCTCATGTATTATACACTGGGACAGCGTAAAGGGCTAGGAATCGGTGGCACCCGCGACGGTAAGAAAGATCCTTGGTATGTAGTGGATAAAGATCTGCACAATAACCGCCTGATTGTAGCTCAAGGACATGCGCATCCTCGGCTTATGTCCACCGGACTTATCGCTAGCCAGCTACGCTGGGTAGCGCAGGAAAAACTTATGACCCCACTGTGCTGTACAGTGAAAACTAGGTATCGTCAACCGGACATTGCTTGCCAATTAAACCCTCAGCCGGACGGGCGTGTGCAGGTCATATTCGATAGGCCAGTGTCTGCCGTGACGCCGGGACAATCGGCGGTGTTCTATCTGGCAGAGCGCTGTTTAGGTGGCGGGATAATTGAGATGCGCCAGTCTTGAGCCGATACAGGCGACAGTTTAAGTTAGCACCCCTTACACATTAGCAATGTTTGCAGGAGTTAAATCAATGGAATTATCCTCTCTGACTGCTATTTCACCAGTAGACGGTCGCTATGGCGAAAAAGTCAGCCCGCTGCGCGATATTTTCAGCGAATTCGGTCTGCTAAAATTTCGCGTACAGGTAGAGGTGCGCTGGCTGCAAAAACTGGCCTCCTGTGAAGCAATCAAAGAGGTCCCCCCTTTTGATTATCGCGCAAATAATTACCTGGATGCGATCGTCGCTAACTTCAGTATGCAGGACGCTAAGCATATTAAAATAATTGAGCGTACTACTAATCATGATATGAAGGCAGTTGAATATTTCTTAAAGCAAAAAGTAGCCTCACTGCCATCGCTTCAAGCAGTGAGCGAATTTATTCATTTCGCCTGTACTTCTGAAGATATTAATAATCTGGCCCATGCATTGATACTATCCACCGCCCGCGACACCATTTTGTTTCCAGCTTGGCGCCAAATTATCGCTGCTGTGACAGCGCTAGCCGAACGTTATCGCGAGATCCCGCTGCTATCGCGCACCCACGGGCAACCAGCGACACCCTCCACGCTAGGCAAAGAAATGGCAAACTTTGTCTATCGTCTGTCACGTCAGTATCGCCAGCTCGAACAGACTGAGATTTTAGGCAAAATCAACGGTGCGGTCGGCAATTACAATGCCCACCTAGTAGCATATCCCGAGGTAGACTGGCACCAATTGAGCCACGATTTTGTCACAGATCTGGGCATTGACTGGAATCCTTATACCACTCAAATAGAACCCCATGATTACATCTCCGAATTGTTCGCTTGTATAGCGCGTTTCAATACCATTCTTATTGATTTTGATCGTGATGTCTGGGGATATATCGCGCTAAATAATTTTAAACAGTTCACCGTTGCTGGCGAAATCGGCTCTTCTACTATGCCTCATAAGGTCAATCCCATTGATTTCGAGAATTCGGAAGGAAATTTAGGTTTGGCTAATGCAGTGCTGCACCACCTAGCAGCAAAATTACCTATTTCTCGCTGGCAGCGGGATTTAACTGATTCGACTGCGTTACGCAATTTAGGCGTCGGTATAGGCTATGCGATTATTGCTTATCAAGCAACTCTTAAAGGTATCAGTAAGCTTGAGGTCAATCAAGACCATCTTCTGAAAGAACTGGATCATAATTGGGCAGTTTTAGCTGAACCTATTCAAACTGTTATGCGCCGCTATGGGATAGAAAAGCCTTACGAAAAGCTAAAGGAATTTACTGGCAGCAAGCCAGTAGATGAAAATAGTATAAAAGCATTTATCGAAAGTTTGCCGCTTCCGCAGGTGGCAAAAGCGCGGCTTAAAACACTAACACCAGCTAATTATATTGGCCGTGCTTCTACTCTAGTAGAAGAATTAAAATAAAAGTTAAAATACGCAGACGCAGAGTTAAATTAATCTATGGGATACTAATTTATATCTATTATTGCCTATATAGATTATTGCTGTTTGCCGCACAACAACGTTTTCTCTAGTATCATATCCGTACTGGCGACCTCTATCTGTTCCAGAACAGATAATCACAAATGCTGATAATGATGAACTTACGTCATCTCTGCTAGAGATTACTTCCTGTAACAACTAGTAAACAATAGAGAATTATTAACCTCTCAACACCTTGGCAGGATCGATGCAGCTTGCCCGCCACGCGGGATACCCGCTTGCCAGTAAACTCAGGAGCAGCGCCATTGCCAACAAGCTTGCAGCATCTAACCAATGCAGCTCTATCGGCAGAAAATTAATAAAATAAATATCGCTGGACAAGAGTTGATGGCCAAGTACCTTCTCTAAAAATTTAATTAGCGCGGTCAAGTTGAGCGCCACCAGCACACCGACTACTATGCCGATGACACTGCCAGTAATACCCGCCAGCAGGCCATACCAGATAAAAATAGTACGGATCAGTCCGTCTTGAGCTCCTAAAGTACGTAAAATAGCGATGTCAACGCTTTTATCTTTTACCGCCATTACTAACGTAGACATAATATTGAAACAGGCGACACAAATAACTAGTACCATAGCTAAATACATAATGGTGCGGATCATTTGAATATCGCGGTACATATACCCATAGGTCCCTATCCAACTACGGATTTTGACGTAGGCGTTGGTAACTTCGCCCGCATCGCGCACTAGTTTATTAGCGTTAAATACATCAACTACCTTAATGGCAATACCGTCCACGTCTTCATACCGTTGAAGATATTGCTGGGCGTCCGCCAGCGGTACAAGCGCTATGTTATGATCAAGCTGGCCGTTCAATGCCAAAATCCCGCTTACCTGCAAGCGGATACGTTTTGGCTGCAACAGTTTCATATGCATATCGCTATTTGGGATCATGATAGTTAGCCAGTCTCCAGGTTTCACCTTGATCGTGTTGGCCACACCATTGCCGACGATGATTTGCTTGTTGCCGGCGTGAAAAAGCTGCAAGGCATTGTTTCTGATGTAGCGCGATAGCGCGCTCAACCGTATCTCCTGTGAAGGGATGCCGCGCACCTGAATTGCCTGAAGCTTGTTGTAACACTCCACTAATCCGGTAAAGTTCAAATAAGGGACGGCGGCGATAATCCCCGGAACGTGATCAATCCGCTTCATGACTGTCTGCCAATCGGTAAATGGTAATTTGACCGGTTCTATTTCTCCGTGGGGTACCACCGCTAAAATACGGTTGTTAAATTCTCGCTCAAACCCGTTCATGGCGCTTAGTCCAATAAACAAAACCGCCACCCCTAATGCGATACCAATAATAGAGATAATCGAAATCATCGATACCATATTACCCCGCCGTCCCCGGCTCAAGCGCAGCACAATCTGCAACGACAGCGGCATCTTAAGTGTCATTACTCGGCTACCAATAACGCACCATCGCGCATTTCCAGCTGATAGTGCATCCGTTTTGCCAGTTGTAAATCATGGGTAACTACCAAGAAGGCAGTACCTTGATGCATATTTATTTTGCTTAATAAATCGAATATACTGTCAGTATTTTGCTGGTCCAAGTTGCCTGTTGGCTCATCCGCCAAGACCAGCGCTGGATGATTTACTAGCGCACGGGAGATAGCCACCCGCTGCCGTTCGCCGCCTGATAGTTCCTCAGTACGATGGTTGCTCCATCTCTCTAGCCCCACTGACGCCAGCATTTCCCTCGCCTTTTCCTGCGCCTGAGCCGGGTGTAGGCCTCCTATTAGGAGCGGCATCGCCACATTTTCCAACGCGGTAAAATCCAGCAGCAGATGGTGAAATTGGTAGATAAAGCCCAGCCACTGGTTGCGCCACAAAGCGCGCGCTGCAGATGATAATTTATACAGCGACTTCCCTTCAAAAAGTACCTCACCGCCGGTGGGCTCATCTAGCCCGCCAAGTAGATGTAGCAAGGTACTTTTGCCGGATCCAGAACTGCCGACAATCGCCATCATTTCGCCCCGCTGCATAGTAAAACTTACTTGACGCAATACGTCGGTGTACAGCTTTCCTACTTGATAACGTTTACTGAGTTGGGAACAATGTAATAAAGGTGTATCATTCATAGCGTAACGCCTTAGCTGGATTAATGGTAGCGGCGCACCATGAGGGATAAATTGTTGACAGCAGCGCCACTGCAATCGACGACAATGCAATCATCATCACTTGTAACGGTTCGATAGCTACCGGTAACACCACGCCATCTAGCAGCGCTCCGATGGCAGTAATAAGACGGTTTAATTGACTAGCTAGCAAGATCCCAAAGCCAGTCCCTAGTAACGCACCGACAATGCCAGCACTGGCTCCTTGGGCGATAAATACCAGCATCACCTGACAGCGGGTCAAGCCCTGAGTTTGCAAAATAGCTACCTCGGCCTGTTTCTCCATCACCTGCAGACCAAGAGAAGTCATGATATTGAATGCCGCTATAATAACTAGCAAACTTAATAACAAGCCCATCATATTTTTTTCCATGCTCACAGCCTGGAATAATTCTCCTTTGCGTTCGCGCCAGTCATGCCATACTAGAGCATCCGGTAGTGACTGAGTACTCGTTCGTGCCACCGCCAGTGGTTGTTGTAGCCACAGGCGCCAACCTGTGATATATCCAGCTGGATAGCGCATGAGGCGCGACGCATCTTGCTGATTAACTAATAATTGATAACCGTCGATCTCGCTGTTAGTGATAAATGTGCCGGCAACGGTAAAAAGCCGTTGGCTGGGCATTCTGCCCATCGGGGTAAATTGGCTGGCGTTTGGCACCATCAGCCGTAGCGAATCGCCGCGCTTAACCCCTAGTTTAGTCAACAGTGCATCGCCTAAAAGCACCCGGTATTGGCCAGCGATTAAGTCGGCTGGACTAGACTGCGACAAATAATTAAACAATGGTTCCGGATCATCTGGATTAACACCAAGCATGAGGCCTACCGCGACACTATGCATGCTTTGTATCACCACCTCACCGGTGGTCAGCGGTACCACGTGAGAGACGCCTGCAAGCGCACCTGGCACTGAAGCCGGAATACGGTTAGGATCAATAAATCCATCATGGCTAGTCACGAGCGCCTGGGGCATCAAGCCAAGAATATTGTGTTCTAACTTTCGTTCGAAGCCATTCATCACCGAAAGCACGGTCACTAAAGCCATCACTCCTAGGGTGATGCCAATCGTTGAGAGCCAAGAGACGAAACGGCCGAAGCGGTCAGATGCCTGGCCGTGCATATAACGTAAGCCAATATATAATACGACAGGTTGATACATTGATTTCCGTTTAGATACAGTTGCGAAAGCAAAGTAATCAAGGATAATAAATGGTCATGTGGCACTATGAAACAACTAAGTACCCTCACAGCATGCTTTTCTTTCTTAAAGCGCGTATATTTTAGCTATCGTGCCATCTGCGCCGGCTTATGGCAAGCCGCGCTACAATGGCCTATAAAAAAGAGATATATCATTAGCCATGTCAGAACGCGATCATTATACCTTACCTATCAAAGCCGGCAAGAAACTAACTTTAGGTCAGCTGACCAACTCCGCTAGCGCGGTAGAATGCGCCACCATTGTTGATCGCTATCCAGGACCGGTGCTACTTATTACCACTGATACGCAAAGCTTGCTAAGGATTAATGACGAGGTACGCCAGTTAACTTCCCATCCGGTTTTAGCCATGCCTAATTGGGGAAATATTCTGTACGAGAGTTTTACAACTCATAAAACAATAATCTCTAACCGCCTTTCTACGCTGTACCGACTACCGTCGATGACGAGAGGTGTCATAGTTATGCTGATCAATACCTTGATGCAGCGCGTTTGCCCGCAAGCTTTTTTGCACCGTCATACTCTAATATTGACCAAGGGTCAACGCCTTTCTCAAGATAGGCTTCTCGCTCAACTAGAGCAGGCCGGTTATCGCAGCGTCGATCAAGTAATGGAACACGGCGAATTCACCAACCGCGGGACACTATTGGACTGCTACCCCATGGGCAGTGAAGAGTCTTATAGGGTCAATTTCTGCGATGAAGAAATCAAAAGTCTGCGTATTTTTGATGTCGATACACAGTGCGCCCTTCAGGAAGTAAATACTCTCAATTTGCTGCCGGCCTATGAATTTCCCACCGATAAATCTGCTATTGAGCTGTTTTGTAGGAAATGGCGCGAGCAATTCGACGTTAGGCACGACGCCAAACATATATACCAACAGGTCAGCAAAGGCACCTTGCCGACGGGAATAGAGTATTGGCAGCCGCTGTTCTTCAGCGAACCGCTAGTACCATTATTTAGCTATCTTCCCGCGAGCACGCTGATTATCAATACCGGTGATCTTAGTGCTAGCGCTATGCGCTTTTGGGAAGAAGCCTGTACGCGTTATGATAATCGCCGTGTTGATCCAATGCGTCCGCTGTTACCGCCGGAAGCACTATGGCTACCAGTTGATGTGCTATTTACTGAGCTCAAACGTTGGCCACGCGTACAGTTTAGCGCACATACGCTGGAGGCGAAAGCTGATCACTATAACATGGATTACCGACCGCTGCCGGATCTAGCGTTGGAGGCACAAAATCAATCACCCCTGGATATGCTACACCATTTTTGTGAGCAGTTTGAAGGAGCTGTCATTTTATCGGTAGCAAACGAAAGTAGAAGAAAAATTCTAAGCAAACTTCTTGAACGGGGAAAAATAGCGCCTAAGCTCATAAGCCGGCTGAAAGACGCCCAAGCTACGGGCGCTTATCTCATCATCGGCGATAGTGAATACAGCTTTATAGATGAGATTCGCAGGCGAGCACTAATTTGCGAGAGCGATCTGCTCCGCGTTAGCGGACTGCCACAGAACAACAACCGTACTACTATAAACGCCGATACCTTAATCCGCAATCTTGCCGAATTGCACGAAGGTCAGCCAGTAGTGCATTTGGAACATGGGGTTGGCCGCTACGCCGGTATGACCACACTAGAAACTAGCGGCATCAAAGCAGAGTATTTGATACTCACCTATGCCGGTACTGATAAACTTTATGTGCCGATATCCTCATTACGTCTTATTAGCCGTTACGCTGGTGGCGCCGATGAAAATGCGCCGCTACATAAATTAGGCGGCGAAGCTTGGACACGGGCACGCCAAAAAGCAACTGAGCGTGTACGCGACGTTGCAGCTGAATTACTGGATAGTTATGCTCAGCGTTCAGCGCAAATCGGCTTCGCCTTCCGCCAAAACTTGGAAAATTATCAGCTTTTTTGCGAAGAATTTCCTTTCGAGCCTACCGTTGATCAATACCAGGCTATCAATGCAGTACTAAGCGACATGTGTCAGCCGCTAACCATGAATCGCCTCATTTGCGGTGATGTTGGTTTCGGAAAAACTGAAGTCGCGATGCGTGCCGCATTCCTGGCGATTGAAAATCACAAACAGGTTGCTGTTCTAGTGCCTACTACCCTACTAGCGCAGCAGCATTTCGATAATTTTCTTGATAGGTTCGCCAACTGGCCAGTGCATATCGAGATAATTTCGCGTTTTCGTAGCTACCGGGATCAGAACAAGGTGCTAGAGCAAACAGCAGCAGGAAAAGTTGATATATTGATAGGGACCCATAAACTACTGCAAAGAGACGTCAAATGGCGCGATCTCGGCTTGTTGATTGTTGATGAAGAGCACCGTTTCGGCGTGCGCGACAAAGAACGCATAAAAGTGATACGTTCCAATGTTGATATTCTTACTTTAACCGCTACCCCTATTCCGCGCACGCTTAATATGGCAATAAGTGGCATGAGAGATTTATCGATTATCGCCACACCGCCGGCTCGCCGGCGGGCAGTAAAAACTTTTGTTCAAGAATACGACAACCAGGTAGTTAAAGAGGCCATCCTACATGAGGTGCTACGCGGTGGTCAGGTATATTATCTGTATAACGATGTAGAAAATATCGAAAAAGCTGCCCGTCGTTTAGAAATTCTGGTACCAGAAGCGCGTATTGCCGTAGGCCATGGCCAGATGCGCGAGCGCGATTTAGAACGAGTCATGAACGATTTCTACCACCAGCATTTTAATGTCTTGGTGTGTACGACTATAATTGAAACAGGCATAGATATCGCTAACACTAATACTATTATCATTGAACGCGCCGATCATTTCGGGTTGGCGCAGCTTCACCAGCTGCGCGGTCGCGTCGGACGCTCCCATCATCAAGCTTATGCTTATTTGCTAACACCACCGCTTAAAGCGCTAAGTCAGGATGCGCAAAAACGGCTCGAGGCTATCACCTCACTAGAAGATTTAGGAGCTGGCTTCGCCCTGGCAACGCACGATTTAGAAATACGCGGTGCTGGTGAATTACTAGGAAAAGATCAAAGTGGGCAGATAGAAACTATCGGCTTTTCGCTTTATATGGATCTTTTAGAAAACGCGGTAGAATCGCTAAAAGCTGGGCAAGAACCATCTCTTGAAAATCTCACTAGCCAGTTAACAGAGGTGGAGTTACGTATGCCAGTGCTGCTACCAGAAGAGTATATTCCAGATGTCAACACCCGCCTATCGTTCTATAAACGTATTGCTAGCGTCGCAACTGATTACGACATAGAAGAACTGAAGATTGAGCTTATCGATCGCTTCGGGCTGCTGCCTGATCCGGCGTATTACCTGTTAACTATAGCCGGATTAAAACTACGCGCCCAACATCTGGGTATCCGGCGTATTGAATGTAGCGAAAGAGGAGGCTTCATTGAATTTAGAGAAAATAATCGAGTTGATCCTAACTACATTATCGGCCTGCTGCAAAGCAAGCCCGGCACTTACCGGTTGGATGGGACTACAAGATTAAAATTTATGGGTGATTTAGCTGAACGTCCAGCGCGCTTAAACTTTGTCGACAAGCTTTTGGGGAAACTAAAGAAGCATAAGCTAAGCACCTGAAGCTTAGCAAACATTTAGCACGTCTGTTATTTATTAACAAGCGATGCTCTGCCTCTTTTTTTCTTCTTAAGAGGCAGTATATATAAAATATAACTGCTTAATAAAGTTTAAGGTGCGGCCGTATTACACGATTGATTCTTCCAACTAACATAATTAAACCGGTTTTAATATAACCGTGCAGCGAGATTTGATGCATACGGTAAAGGGCAGTGTAAACCATGCGTGCAATACGCCCCTTTATCATCATCGAACTACACATCTGATTACCCATCATTAGGCTACCAACAGTGTTAAAGCATGATAGAGAAATCAGCGAACCGTGATCCTTATAAAGGTATGCTTTCAGCGGTCGATCGCGTAGCATAGCTATAATATTGCCGTGGACATGAGAGGCCATTTGATGCGCGGCCTGCGCACGTGGCGGTACCACACTCCCGTCGGGCATCGAGCACGATGCACAGTCACCAATGGCAAAAATCACAGGATCGAGGGTCGATTGCAGCGTGGGTTTGACCACGAGCTGATTAATATGATTAACTTCCAGTCCGAAGTTGTTATGCATAAAATCCGGCGCTTTGATGCCGGCAGCCCACACCATTAGCTCGGCCTGAATATATTTACCATCCTTAGTATGCAATCCGCCAGCATCGGCACTAGTCACAATGGTCTTCGTTATCACTCGCACACCGAGCTTGGTAAGTTCCTGATGCACTGCAACCGAAATGCGTGACGACATAGCTGGAAGAATACGTTCTCCAGCCTCAATCAGGGTCACATTTAGCGCTTGATTATCTAGCCCAAAGCCATAACTATGCAACTGCTGTACCGCGTTATGCAGCTCAGCCGATAATTCTACTCCGGTTGCCCCCCCGCCGACTATCACTATATTAACTTTAGCGCCGATTTTGCCCTGTGTGGAAAACTTCAAAAACAAATTAAGCATTTCTTTATGGAAATGCTGTGCCTGACGCAGGTTATCAAGAAAAATACAATATTCTTTAACGCCCTCGGTACCAAAATCATTTGACATGCTGCCGAGTGCTACGACTAAAATGTCGTAGTATAATCGACGCGCAGGAACCAACAATTCACCCCGGCTATCTAGGATTTTATCCAGCAAGATATTTTTGTTTTCACGATCAATATCGTGCATTGTACCAAGTTGAAATTGGTAATTATGGCTACGAGCATGCGCCATATAGCTAAGAGCATCAATACTTTCATCGAGCGAACCGACAGCTACTTCATGCAGTAGTGGTTTCCAAAGATGACTGTGATTGCGATCCACCAAGGTGATATCGGCCTGTTGACGACGGCCCAATTTATGTCCCAGACTGGTTGCTAACTCCAAACCTCCGGCACCACCGCCTATAATAACAATTTTTTTTAGTGTTATACCCAAAATATCACCTAACTAAATATAAACTAGCTATTTTTTAGCGTATAAATAAAAAGATATATTTAATACGTTTGTGAAGAACAAACAATGTGAAGAAAAAACAAGATGTTCATTAAGTTGATTATTACCAAAATTAATCTAATACAGGTTTCAATCTACAAATACAGCAAAAATCTTCTTCAAGATCGAAGCTATCCGCTTTAGGCTTTATCAGCAGCTTCATAAAAAGCGTGCCGCAGACTAGCCTATGATCGATAATTAAACCGGAGCTACCGCCGCATGCTTTTCCAATTTTTGTTAACAGAAAAACTGGCCAAGCGGTTTACCACCTAAAAGATGCATGTGTAGATGAAACACTTCCTGACCTGCATGGCGATTGCAATTAACTATTAACCGGTAACCTTCCTCGCTGAAGCCTTCCTGACAAGCAATTTTCGCCGCAACGGTAAATAAGCGACCAAGCGCCGCCTCGTGTTCAGCAGTAACATCATTTATGGTGTGAATAGGCAAATTGGTAACAATCAAAATATGGATAGGCGCCTTTGGTTTAATATCGCGAAATGCAGTAACCAAATTATCTTGATAAAGAATATCTGCGGGAATTTCTCTACGTATAATTTTACTGAATAGTGTTTCTTCTGCCATGACGGAGTTCCTTATGTTTTTTGATTAATTGTTTTTGAACAGGACAAACTGTCACCCTTTGACAAAAGGGTACCCCCCGCTCTGCCGAGCAGAATTTAGTCAGGAAATAGACTAATAAATACCTAATACTTCAGCCATGTTATATGGGGCAGTAATCTTAACACTACCGTCAAGAAAATAATCAAAGCAGCACCGCTAGTTATATTACTGTCTACTGGTACGATTAATGTTTATCTAAGTCGATCAGTATCGAAACGATACTGCATATCTACATGAAACAGTTGACCAAAATTAGTGCTAGTAGTCACCGCTAACTCTTCTAGCGAGACGTCTTTTAATGTCGCCATGTACTCCGCGATATTCCGAACATAAGCTGGCTGATTTTCTTTACCGCGAAAGGGAACCGGCGCCAAATAAGGAGAATCTGTTTCTACTAGCAGCCGGTCAAGCGGAACATAACGTACCGCTTGGCGCAGAGCCTCTGCATTACGGAAGGTCACAATGCCAGAAAACGAGATATAAAAACCAAAATCTAAGAGCGTTTTAGCCGTGGTTAGATCCTCAGTAAAGCAATGCAAAACGCCGCCGCATTTATCGGCTTGTTCCGCGCGCAGCACAGCCAGCGTGTCTTCACGCGCGCTACGGGTATGCACAATAACTGGCTTATTTAGTTCTCTGCCGACACGAATATGTTCGCAGAATACCCCCTGCTGCTGCACCTTATTATCTTGCTGGTAATAATAATCTAAACCGGTTTCACCAAGCGCTACTACGTTATCTCCAGAAGCCAACCGCCGTAATTCTTTAAAATCGTAAGGTTCGTTAAGATTAAGAGGATGGATCCCACAAGAAAATAGTACATTGTCACAACGGCTGATTAGCTCGGTCATCGAATTAAAACCAGACAATGTAGTACAAACCGAGAGCAATAGCTTGACCTCGCGCGTACGAGCTTTAGCTACTACATCAGACACATCTTGATGCAGCTGCTGATAATCTAGTTTATCTAGATGGCAATGAGAATCGACTAAAAACATGATTCATCATCATAATCCTAATCAAAACTGAGCGCAAGCGTTAACCAATCCCTGCTCCCAATTTAGTAATTGATGGATGATGAATAATTCATTATTAATACTGCTCACCTCTTGCCGCTGCCACAGATAATGGAGCCATTGTTGCCATTGTGTATGCAGGACACTAGCAGTCCAGCGTATCGCCAAGGCGCTTACTAACAGAGGTTTGTCATCGTTGATCAAAAACGCCTGCGCACCCTGTTGCCATTTTAGCGCATCGGTAATCAGCGTAAGCAGCCAGTGTAGCGGCCCATCATCCTCATCGTGGTTTAGCGCCGGTAACAGCGATAACATATCGCCGCTGGTAATAGCGGCTGAAAGTGACGCGCACAGAGCTAACCGCTGGTGCCAACGTGCCGGCTGTAACAAAAACTCTGCCGTCAATGGCGCACCACTGCACAGCCGCAGTGCAGTACGGGCTGTGTCAGCATTATGATTCACTATCTTCTTTAGCCAGGGCACTACCAGCGCTTCGTCTGGGACCAACAGCGGCCAGTAAAGACACCTACTCTTAATGGTTGGCAGTAAACGCAACGGCTCTTGGCAAACTAATAAAAAATAGGTATCGTCAGGTGGTTCTTCCAGAATTTTTAGCAGAGCATTGGCCGCCTGCTCAGTGAGTAATTCGCTATGGAGCAACAATACAACCTTCACTCCGCCCTGGTTAGCACGAAAGTATAAGCTATCTATGATAGCTCTAATGCTGTCGACTCCCAGACTTCGGAGCCCTTTTTCTGGCTCAGGTTGATAAAAATCGGGATGATTGCCTGCCATCATCAGCCGGCAGCTATGGCAAAAACCGCAGCTTTTGATCCCGTCCAACTGACGGCATATCAGCCAACGACTAAGAGCATAGCATAGCGAAGCTTCGCCGTTTCCCTCCTGGCTAGACAACAACAGGGCATGAGGGCCTCGCTCCTGCTGATAGCGAGTTAAGATTTGGCGATAGGGCGTTGTTAGCCATGGATACCATTTCTTCATGGCGTAGTGGGCACCTGCGCGCGCAGCCATTGTGTCAGCCGCTCACGTATTGCAGAGCTGACTATCGATTGAGGCTTGTTAGCGTCAATGGTGATAATGCGTTCGTCTACAGCCGCCAGTGCCTGATAACGCTCGCGGGTGCGGTCGAAAAAAGCTATAGATTCCAACTCAAGACGATCTAGTTTGCCTCTTTCGCAGGCACGGGCTAGTCCGACGGCTGGGGGAATATCTAGATACAGCGTCAAGTCAGGATAAAAATTCCCCAAAACAGCATCGCGGAGCGATGTTATCAGGTGCTTATCTATACCTCTGCCGCCTCCCTGATAGGCCTGGGAAGAGAGATCATGGCGATCACTTATTACCCAGGCACCGCGTGCAAGCGCCGGCTTAATGACTAACTCAACTAGTTGAACCCGTGCGGCGTAAAGTAGCAATAATTCAGCGCAGTCAGTGACTGGTTCATCGATCAACTTTGTTTTTATCAGACGGCGTAATACTTCTGCTAACGGCGTACCTCCAGGTTCACGGGTAAAAACTATATCTCTCACGCCCTGATAGTGCAGCACATCTACTACTTGCGCGATAGCACTAGTCTTGCCAGCACCCTCTAGTCCCTCGATAACAATAAATTTATTGTTCATAGTTAGTTCATAGTTGTTTTTCATTTTATAGCTGACGGTACTGCAATACCGCCTGATTATGGCTCACCAGATTGGTAGTAAATACATGGCCACCGCTCCCGTCGGCGACAAAATAAAGATAGTCACTTTTTTCAGGGTGAGCGGCAGCTATAAGCGATGCCTGGCCTGGCATCGCGATAGGCGTAGGGGGCAGCCCGCTAATGATATAGGTATTATACGGTGTCAGTTTAGTTAAATCATGTCTGGTGATAATGCCACGATAATCATCACCCAAGCCATAAATCACTGTTGGATCGGTCTGCAATTTCATCCCGATGCGAAGACGGTTGATAAACACCGAGGCTACCCGCGCCCGCTCCTTATTAATTCCGGTTTCTTTTTCTATGATCGATGCCATGGTTAATAGCGCTTGCGGGTCTTTATACGGCAATCCATCGGCCCGTCCCTGCCAAATACTCGCTAGAATTTTAGCCATACACTGGCGCGTCCGTTTAAGAATCATACTATCCAGTGTATTAGCAGTATAGAGATAAGTATCGGGATAAAAGTACCCTTCTAATACGCTATCAGCTGGTACACCCAGTTTTGCTGCTAGCATTTGCTGCGTCACTCCCTGCAAATCATGCTGCAAATAAGGCGCATGCGATAGTACAGATAACCATTCCTTCAGCGTTGATCCCTCAATAAAACGGATATAAAACTGCGTCTCTTTACCGCTTACTAGCAGCGCTAGTAAACCTCTAACAGTAAGCCCCGGCTTCAGTAGGTAAGTGCCAGCCTTGATTTTTACCAGCTTTGGCTCAAACGCCATAAGCCACGGCAACCAGCCGGTATGCTGCATCAAATGCTGTTCATACAACAGCTGCTGTAAATCAGCACCGCCAGTACCGACTGGTAAGGTAAAAATCGTGGCTTGCTTAAGATGAAGCGTTTCAGCTGCGAAATGCTTCATCTTAAGCAAGCATACCAGCACAGTTATTATCAGTGCTCCGATGAGTAATAAGATCAATAAGCGGTTTTTGTTCATCTAACATGTCACTTTCCGGCTAATTAACATACCGAGCAACCGACCAAGCAACCGACCAAGATAAATAATTCTTATTTCACACTGTCAATCCTGCTAGCTAAGAAGCTAGCTATACAAAGTTCTTTCTTGATAAAGCCGTTGAGCCATTACTGCCATTAGGGCATCTGGTCCGCCGCTGGAACTAATTGTATATCTATCTATATCCTATATATCCTATCCTGACTTACGATCTTAGCATCGTAGTCTTAAAATAAGGGATGGCTTAAATAATGGCGCCTGCGGCGCCTAGACCGGTCATCGATTTTGTAGAACTGATCATGAACATCTACCTGCAGCCAGCCCTGCTTTATTTAACTAACTACGATTTCACTGCCTGACTTTTTGATCTATTTTTAAATAAACCGGTAACCAGGGATATGCAGTAATCAAGCGCGCTGCCCGGAAATGAGCGTGCTCCACGTAGATTATCTGTTATTGCAGACAGGAGATAACCTGCCCAGGTAGACATGTTTTCCCCTTATGAGGAGAAAGAAATAAAAGAAATAGTTGATATAGGCCTAAAACTTAGGCGGTCGATTGACCGCCAGAGATCTTTCCTTCCTACTACTGTTGGCTTGCCTGAATAAAATCAATTGCTGCCTGAACAGTAGTTATTTTTTCAGCTTCTTCGTCAGGAATTTCGGTATCAAACTCTTCTTCCAGCGCCATTACCAGCTCAACGGTGTCAAGAGAGTCAGCACCTAGGTCATCAACAAAAGAAGCATTATTTACTACTTCTTCTTTCTTAACTCCAAGTTGTTCAGCGATAATTGCCTTCACACTTTCTTCGATAGTGCTCATACTCTTAAATTTCCTATCAAAACTTACTTACGCGATGTGTCTGTTGAAAAAAGATGTAACTCAAGCAAAAATATAATTCACGCATGGCTAATTAAACCACGATTTCATGCTATTTTGCGGTTATTACTATAAATAACGCAAATAATTTTCTGCTTTTTACGGCATATACATGCCTCCATTAACATGGATTGTTTCGCCAGTAATGTATGATGCCTCATCAGAGGCAAAAAAGACTACAGCACTAGCTATTTCTTTCGGATAGCCAAGTCTATTAGCCGGAATTTGAGACAAAATGCCTAGATAATGTTCATCTATCAATGTTTCGGTCATATCAGTGGCAATAAATCCTGGCGCCACAACGTTGACTGTAATACCACGCGAAGCAACTTCACGCGCTAGCGATTTACTAAAGCCTATTAAGCCCGCCTTAGCCGCAGCATAATTCGCTTGTCCAGCATTACCTATAGAACCTACAATAGAACCAATAGTGATAATTCTACCGTAACGCTTACTTATCATAGAGCGCATTACTGCTTTCGACATACGGAATACAGACGTCAGATTCGTATTAATAATAGATTGCCATTCTTCTTCTTTCATGCGTATTAGAAGATTATCATTATTAGTGCCTGCATTATTTACTAAAATATCTGCGTCACAATATGCTGTACGCATTTGTTCTACAAAGTTGTCAATAGATAAGTTATTAGAAACATCCAGCTCCATACCTTTACCAGCATCGCCTAAATAAGCATTTATGACAGCTACACCAGTTTTACTGGTAGCGGTTCCAATTACTGTGGCTCCACGAGCCGCAAGCATTTCCGCTATCGCTCGGCCAATGCCTCGGCTTGCTCCAGTTACCAGCGCAATTTTACCTTCAAAACTCATCTTAAATTCCAATGTAATTGTTTAATCGCTGCGGCCAGAGAAGCAGAATCGTTCACCGCAGCGCTCGATAACGTGCCGACAATACGTTGAGTCAGACCAGTAAGCACTTTTCTAGGCCCTATTTCTAGCAACACTTCTACACCCTGTGCCGCAAGTAACTCTACTGTTTCGGTCCAGCGCACCGGACTATAGAGTTGTCGCACTAACGCCTGGCGAATAGCCTTTGGGTCATGTTCAGCGCACACATCCACGTTATTGATGACCGGAATTTGTGGCGTGGTAAATGTTATCACATCCAGCGCCAGAGCTAATTTTTTCGCAGCTGATTTCATCAGGGCACAATGGGAAGGAACGCTCACTGGCAACGGCAAGGCATGTTTAGCTCCGACTTGTTTACAAGCGATACTAGCTCGCTCAACCGCTTCTTTGTGCCCCGCAATTATTATTTGGCTTGGTGAATTGAAATTTACCGGCGACACGACTTGCCCCTGCATTGCTTGTGCACAAACGGCTGCTATAGTGTCACTATCCAAGCCAATAATAGCCGACATGGCACCGATTCCAGCCGGTACCGCTTTCTGCATAAGTTTACCGCGCAACGCAACAAGCTCAATAGCCGCCGTGAAGTTTAGGCTACCGGCACACACCAGCGCCGAATACTCACCTAAACTATGGCCAGCCAGTAGCGTAGGGGTTTGTCCGCCCTGCTGCCGCCAGACGCGCCATATCGCCACTGAGGTAGCTAATAATGCTGGTTGGGTCTGCCAGGTTTTATTA
Organism: Candidatus Hoaglandella endobia; assembly: GCF_900044015.1. GTDB lineage: Bacteria > Pseudomonadota > Gammaproteobacteria > Enterobacterales > Enterobacteriaceae > Hoaglandella > Hoaglandella endobia. The sequence goes on from NZ_LN999835.1 coordinate 295,112, forward strand.
AGCTCTTCAGTTGGCCCTTGCTGCACTAGCTGCCATAAATTATAGCCCAGGACGGCGGAGGCTTCAGCGAAGGTCTCTTTCACCACCGCATAGTCTGCAGATAGTTCCGCCAACATCCCTACTATTTGGGAGCCTTGTCCGGGAAATATCATGGCATAAACGGTCATTATAATTATTCCTAAATATAATAGATAGAAGGAAGTGTAACGGCTTGCCCGTATGCCCTAGGAGGGAGATTTGGCATTATTGATAATAACCAATTCAGCGACTATAGATAGTCGTCGCATGTTCAAGAGAAATTAAATCTTCTTAAGTGGGATTACCGATCATCTACAGTTTAAGATGCAGTCTACCAGACTGCACTCCCATAGGCATAGTTTCATAGTTATGAATGAACCGTAATCACCGCTCCTTACATCTCACGTAAAGATTAGACATTGCCACCATTAGAAATTACTTAGTAATAAATTTACGACCACGATAGAAACCTTCAGCAGTGATGTGATGACGTAGGTGAGTTTCACCGGAAACTGTGTCTATTGAAACAGTAGTAGAGGTATTCAGCGCATCGTGTGAACGGCGCATTCCCCGTTTGGAACGGGTAGGTTTGTTTTTTGGTACAGCCATAGATTACTCTCCTTAATTTAAAGGTCTGCATCAATAACTTTATAAATAAAGTCATATTATAGCGGTATGTTACGTTAGGAGTTATTTTTGCTTATTGCAAATAACCACTGAGGGTCAAGGTAATTTGCCCTTCTAGGGCTCAAAATAATAATATATAATATATCTTTCTTATATAATATATCTTTCTAAGGTGTAATAGAAGATAGTTAAATTAGTACTACTATTAAAATTAGGACCAATATTACTTGACGTAACCAGCAGCTGTTAATAAACAGAACCTTTCTCATTCTTACTTATTCTACATGCCCTGCTATTAGCTTTTGACAAGCAGCGGCGCAGAGTTAAGAAAGAATATGGCAATTGTAAAATTGCTAATAACTGATTATCGGCTCCTATCATCAGAACTTTGTAGTCCTAACAAATTAAGAAACGGTTAAATTACTCATGCAAACGCAATAGCTAGGCGGCTTAAGGATAGAACTTAATATAAAACTTATTTATGATATTCACGTAAGTAATTGAGAAAAAGAAGCAGCGCCGCATCCAACGGCGCTTCTATATGTAACGTTTCACCACTAGCTGGATGTTTAAAAGTTAGAGCTGCGGCATGTAAAAATAAACGATGCAGGCCACAAGTTTTTAACTGCTGATTGAAAGCGCTATCGCCGTAGCGGTTATCAAAAGCAATTGGGTGGCCAGCATATTGCGTGTGTACCCGAATCTGATGAGTACGCCCGGTTACAGGACTAGCCCTGACTAGGGTAGCAAGCTTAGTAAAGCGCTCCTCTACTTTAAAATGGGTCTCCGACGGTTTACCTCTGGATCCTGTCCGTACGATACGCTCGCTACTTGAAAAAATATTTTTAATAAGCGGTACAGAAACTACTTTAATAGAGGATTTCCACCGGCCATGTACTAGTGCAAGATAATTTTTTTGCACTTTTTTTTCGCGTAATTGCTCGTGTAGCGCACATAGCACTGAACGCTTTTTAGCAACTAAAAGCGCGCCTGAGGTGTCTTTATCAAGACGATGAACCAGCTCTAAAAAGCTGGCATCTGGACGTAGCGCTCGTAGCCCCTCTATAACACCAAAACTTAGCCCACTTCCCCCATGTACTGCCATCTCGGCGGGCTTATTTAGGACGAGTAAATGATCGTCCTCATAGAGGACCGCGTCGCTGAGCGCCGCAACTTGTTTATTAAAACCAGTGTAGAAAGAAGCCGACGTCGTATCACCTTGGCGCAGCGGTGGAATACGCACTGCATCTTTATTTTGCAGTTTATATTTTGGTTTGATCCTCTTCTTATTTACGCGCACTTCGCCTTTACGTATCATACGATAAATCATACTTTTAGGCACTCCTTTCAACTGAGTGCGTAAAAAATTATCGATCCGTTGACCTGTTTCATCCTCAGAGATAATTATAACTTGTAAGTTAATATTATTGTCTTTCATATAACCATTCTGAATGTTACCTATCCCGCTATTATAGCGGCACTTAATTTTGTCTGTTTAACTGTGATTACTTCAAAAGAATATTTTTTATGTTATAGCGAACTTATTCGCATGCTCTTCTATAAAAAAATATCAGTTTTATTATGAAACTTATTATCAGTAGTAAGCAGTAAAGTCATCTTGCTATATGCATGTCAATAGTGGAATAATACATTTACTGCTTTCTACTTTTTTTGATGATAAGTCGATTGATTTTAACTTAATCTAAGTTAGCCTAAAGGCCGCAATTGCGTAAGAAATGATAGCTAATCAGTTAGTTAGTGGGCTGTTACTTGCCAAGCAACAAGCAACAGTAATTTGTGCTAGTAATCACCATTATACGTTATATTCTCTATTATACTTACTATATGATTAATATAATGTTTTTTATGAGAAAAAAAGCTAATATAATTAAGATATTGACGGCTTTGTGCAACAAAAATTACAAAGCAGTCGGTGATAACTTAATGATCAGGGTTTTTGCCCGCAACGCAACTCTGATGCCAATGCATAAAATCAAGAATTAAAGAATGAGTAAGTTACGATGAAAAGAATGTTAATTAACGCAACTCAACAGGAAGAGTTGCGCGTAGCTCTAGTAGATGGCCAGCGGTTGTATGATCTAGATATTGAAATCCCCGGCCATGAACAGAAAAAAGCAAATATCTACAAAGGTAAAATTACCCGTATAGAACCTAGTTTGGAGGCAGCGTTTGTGGATTATGGCGCAGATCGCCACGCCTTTCTTCCTCTTAAAGAAATTGCTCGCGAATATTTTTCTCCGCAATATGCGGACTATAGTAGACCAAATATAAAAGATGTACTCAGAGAAGGTCAAGAGGTCATCGTCCAGATTGATAAAGAAGAACGGGGTAACAAAGGTGCTGCTCTGACTACTTTTATTAGTCTAGCAGGCAGCTATTTGGTATTAATGCCGAATAACCCGCGTGCAGGTGGTATTTCGCGCCGTATTGAAGGTGACGACCGTACCGAATTGAAAGAAGTGTTATCCTCTCTAGATCTTCCCGACGGGATGGGGATTATTATCCGCACTGCCGGCGTTGGAAAATCGGCTGAGGCGCTGCAGTGGGACCTGTCTTTTCGCTTGCAACACTGGCAGGCTATTAAAAAAGCCGCAGAAGGTCGGCCTGCACCTTTTTTGATCTATCAGGAAAGCAACGTTATCGTACGCGCTTTTCGCGATTATCTGCGGCCTGATATTGGTGAAATACTGATCGATAATCCGAAAGTGCTAGATCTAGCGAAAGAGCATATTTCCTCTCTTGGCCGACCAGATTTCACCAGCAAAATAAAACTTTACAGCGGTGACATTCCACTCTTCAGTCATTACCAGATTGAATCACAAATTGAATCAGCCTTTCAGCGTGAAGTGCGCTTGCCTTCCGGCGGCTCTATCATCATTGATACCACTGAGGCGCTGACAGCCATCGATATCAACTCAGCACGCTCCACCCGCGGCGTCGATATTGAGGAAACTGCCTTCAATACCAATCTAGAGGCTGCGGATGAAATTGCTCGGCAGCTGCGCTTACGTGATCTAGGTGGATTAATAGTTATAGACTTTATTGATATGACGCCGTTACGCCACCAGCGTGAAGTAGAAAATTGCCTACGTGAAGCAGTTCGCCAGGACCGTGCCCGCATTCAAATAGGTCGTATCTCGCGTTTTGGTCTATTGGAACTTTCGCGTCAGCGATTAAGCCCGTCTTTAGGAGAATCTAGCCACCATGTTTGTTCTCGTTGTGGGGGCACCGGCACGATCCGCGATAACGAATCGCTATCGCTCTCCATACTGCGTCTCATTGAAGAAGAAGCGCTGAAAGATAATACACATGAAGTTCACGCTATTGTGCCGGTACCTATTGCCTCTTATCTGCTAAACGAGAAACGTGAAGCAGTTAATGCTATTGAGAAACACCAAGGCGGCGTACGCACGATTATCGTCCCGAACGTTCAAATGCAGACCCCGCATTATGCGGTTTTGCGAGTACGTAAAGGAGACGAATCTCCTACCCTTAGCTACCTGTTACCGCAACTGCACGAAGCAGAAATAACACAACCTTCGGAAGAGCCAAGTGCCGAACGAAAGCGTACCGATCAGCCAGCACTAGCGGCCGGCATCATACCCGAACAACCCATGGTCAGGGACAAGCCTACTGACGTTGAGCGTGCAGTTACGCCGCAGCACAGCATTATTGCAGCAGCTACAGCGAGAGCGCAAGACTCCCACGGTCTTTTTGGCCGCCTGATAGCTGGCTTTAAGTTATTTATGGGCGTACCGCACCAGCAAGATGTCACCTCTTCCAACATCGTAGATAGGAACAATAATAGCCGTCGCGATAGTAACAGCGATACGACCAGAAAACCAGATATATACCAAGAAAGTCGTCAGCAGCTCTTAAACGAGAAAGAAAAAGAGCAAAAGCCGCCGCTCCATGAACTACGTCAAGACCGCCCATGCTGTCATCAAGAGTTGAACACTAACGCCAAGCAAGATAAAGCTCGGCTTGTTACGGAGACCCTTAGTAATGAAGATGAGAAACCGATTCAGGCACAATCTAGCCGTCAGCAGCGCCGCTCGCTAAATCGAAAAATAAACCGAGACAGTGCGGGGGCCCCTGCTACTCCTGATGCTGCAATGAAAAGTACTACCGCCACATGCAATAATACGGACAGCTCTATCGACGAACTGAACGAACCGATAGAAGACAACAGTGCTACCAGCATACCAATCCGGTCACGCCGTTATCCACGGTTGCGAGTTAGCGGACAGCGCCGCCGCCGCTACCGATATGAGCGATATCCACTGCAGGCGCTGGTACCGCTTACCGCCGCGGTGGTATCGCCTGAAATGGCATCAGGTAAAGTTTGGGTAAGCTATCCTGTCTCCCCGGTCCGGCAACAGACCAAGAAAGTCACGACTGAAATCACTGCTATCCCGTTAGGAGAAGCTGCTAGCATGATGAGCGTCAGCGAGGCAATGACCCACAATAAATTGCCTTCGGCGACGCTGAAGTTCAAGAGGTCATTATGCTCGCAGATCGGCAGCAGTTAGATTGGGTGCACGATCATGAAGTAATATTGTTGTTCGCGGGTAATGTAATCTATGCAGACTCAAAATGAGTATAATGCCAGCACCACTGGCTCGTATTCCGGCTTTTGCTGCTTTGCAAAAAGGACCCCTTTTCTGTTTTTTAAGCTGTAGAAACTACCCATGACTGCACAGCCAGCAGTACTGAAAATTCGCAGACCAGATGACTGGCATGTTCATTTACGAGATGATAAAATGCTACGTCTGGTGCTACCTTATACCAGTCGCTATTTTTGCCGGGCGATTATCATGCCTAACCTCACGCCGCCCATCACAACCTTAGTACAGGCCATTTACTACCGTGAGCGTATTTTAGCAGCAGTACCTTCTGGTCATAGTTTTATACCCTTAATGACTTGTTGTTTAACAGATTTTTTAGATAAGCAAACGCTCATTACTGGCCATAAACAGGGTATTTTTACTGCAGCAAAACTCTATTTAGCCAATGCTACAACTAATTCTAGTCACGGTGTAATCAACATTGCCGCTATCTATCCACTGTTTGCCGTGATGCAAGATATTGGTATGCCGCTGTTAATTCATGGCGAAGTAACAGACGCTGATATCGATATATTCGACCGCGAAGCTTGCTTTATTGAACAGGTTATGGAACCAATCCGCCAGCAGTTTCCTGCGTTGAAAATTGTGTTTGAACATATTACTACGAAAGAAGCCACTGATTATGTGCTAGCCGGAGATCGTTATTTAGCTGCTACTATTACCCCACAACATCTGATGTTTAATCGCAACCACATGTTAGTAGGTAACTTACGGCCACATCTGTACTGTCTACCGCTTCTTAAGCGTAACGTGCATCAGCAAGCATTGCGCGCGGCGGTGGCAAGTGGCTGCGATCGGATGTTTCTTGGCACCGATACTGCACCGCACGCTAGACAGCGCAAAGAATCAGCCTGCGGTAGTGCCGGGGTATTTAACGCTCCCGTCGCATTGCCGGCTTATGCTACAGTTTTTGAGGAGATCGGTGCGCTAGCAAATTTTGAAGCTTTTTGTTCATTAAACGGACCTCGTTTCTATGATTTATCCCTTAACGAAGGGTTCATAGAACTACGCCGTGAAGAAAATTTTCCACCAACAACTATGTTGGACGAGTCTGAGGAGGAGGTAGTCCCATTCCTAGCTGGTGCTCCGCTAAAATGGACCGTCGTGGATGACTAAACTGAAAGTTAGTAGGGTAGGTACGTTGACCGGTCAGCTGCTATTACTATTATTTTTTACTGAATTAATTCTTGTTTTACGCTCAGTGCCGCTGGCCTGTTTTTCTGGCATATCATGCTGCAGCAGTTTTGGTATCTCCTGGCGCACTCAGGACACTGAATAAATAGCAAATGGCATCTTTGATTGCGGCAATTAGTGTGGCTATCACAAGAAACGCCACATTGATGGCAATGTGCGATCACATCAGGCGTAATGCGCTCCACTAAACGTTCATCGAAGACGAAGTTTTTACCGATAAATTTCAGTGGCAGCCCATGCTTACGTCCGCGGCGGACGTATTCTATTATACCACCCTCAACTTGATAAACATGATTAAATCCTTTATGAAGCAACCAGGCGCTGGCTTTCTCACAGCGTATGCCGCCTGTACAGTACAGAATAATTTTCTTGTCTTTGTAATGCTGTAACAGCTCTACCGCCATTGGTAACTGCTCGCGGAATGTATCAGAGGGGATCTCTATAGCTTTATCGAAATGCCCGACTTCGTACTCATAATGATTACGCATATCTACAAACAGTGCGTTCTGATCGTCTACCAGGATGTTAACTTCCTCCGCCTTCAAATAAGGCCCAATGTTGGCCATATTTAATGTGGGATCATCAATACCATCGGCAACAATACGCGGGCGCACCTTTATGCGCAGAACCCAGAAAGATTTGCCATCATCGTCGAGCGCGACATTTAATCTCACCTTGTCTAATTGGGGATGAGTATAAAGTGTCGCGCGCAGAGCATCAAAGTGCTTTTGCGGTACGCTGATTTGCGCATTGATGCCTTCTGTAGCAATATAGATACGACCGAAAACATGCAGCGTGGTGAGTTCCTGGTAAAGCAGGTCACGAAAACCCTGCGGGTCACTTAGCAAAAAATAACGATAAAACGATACGGTTGTACGCTGTTCGCTTTCAGCTAACATGCGTGCACGTAATTCCTGATTAGATATCCGATTATATAACACTGGCTGTTTATATAACACTGGCTGTACGTTCCTGTAGATGGTGATAGCAGATAAAAACGTCCCTCATAATTTGCTTATGATTTTTGTCACGATAGTCAACTACTGCGCGGTGCTTATAGGATGATAAGTTATACCTTCACCGCTAGCCATTTGAAGGGTATCTCTTCTAGTATATGTCATCACAACTGTTGTTCTAAACAGACATAAACTTGGCTCCTCTGACTGGACTCGAACCAGTGACATACGGATTAACAGTCCGCCGTTCTACCAACTGAACTACAGAGGAATTATAAAATCAGTCGGAATGATAGCAGATAATTCAATGGTTGTCAAAGATAAAAACGATAAATAACCCTACCTGGGTTAGCAACTAACTAACATCGGACACCTAATATTCTTTTAGGTTTTATAATTTTCAGTTCAGTATGTTAATTATATAAATAACAATTAAGTATCTATTAACTATCTGTAATCTTCATCACCTAGATCGATTATCTATCTCGCCTAATCTAGGATGCAATCGTACCGATTTTAATCTTTCCCGTACTGCGAAGATTTTTCAGTAGTGCCTCAAAGGTTAGGCTAATCATGCCTTGATTCAATTGTTCCACAAACAGCTTGTGCTGTTGATCGTTTAACTGTCTAGGCTTCACGCTATCAAGCGCTATAAGCACTAAATTTCCCTGTTTATCGTTGGCTAGACCATAACTGCTTTGACCCTGTACCGGTTTCGGTAGCATAAATACGGCTTGCGCCAGCGAACTTTCTTGATCGAAGGAATCGAAATGCTGCGGTAAACTGAAGCTCATACCGGCTTCTCTCACGTTAAGAGCAGCTGCATCAACTTTTCCCTTATTAAGCGCGACCAACATTTTACTAGCATCTACCTGGGCTTGCTCAAAGGCTTTCTGTCGCTTCAATTCTTGCTCCAACTGCGCGCGTACCGCGTCTAGTGGCTGAAAGCTTTCTTGTTTATGCTCGGCGATGCAGATAATAAAAGCACGATTGCCTTCGACGGTTATAATGGTAGAATTGCTACCTATCCAGTTTTTTTTCCACAGAGAGCCATCGAAGAGCACCTTTTTTACTGTATCGTAGTTCAACTCAACTGGCACGTTGTCACGACTGAACCACCCAGTTTGATTGAGCTTAATACCACCAGCAGCAGCGATTTTCTCTGACGCTAGCATCTTTTTGCTGACAGTATTGATATCGCTCAACTTATCCTTCGCATCCATAAGTATATAGCTTACCCTGAAAACTTCAGGAGACAGGTACTGATTTTTATGCAGATTATAGCTAGTCTGAATTTCAGCTTGGCTTGTACTTTGCTTTGCCGCGAGCAACGCAATATTAAACGTAGCGAGCCGCACATCGCGGGTCTGCACGACGATCGCTAGTAGGCGGTTTATTTCGTCTGGTAGTAGAAAACCGGTCCTACCGATGCCTTGTATCAATTGCTGAGTAAGTAATTGCTTACCTATTAAGGTGGCATATTGAGCTGGGGTTAACCCCAGCTTATTAAGCTGGGCCTGAAATTTCTTGTTGTCAAATTTATTATTAGTTATAAAAGCAGGAAGAGCGAATATTGCCTGTTTAATTTGCTCATCGCTGATAGTTAGCCCAAGTTTCTCCGCGTATTGATCCAGTAGTGTTTCATTAATCAAATTTGATAGCACCTGTTGACGCATTTGGTGCATATAGCCTTCAGCAGCTAGTTTAACTTGCTCACCCATAGAATTCTGCTGAAGGTTAAGTACATTCTGCACCGCCTGGTCAAGCTGTGCGTGGCTTATCTGCTGCCCATTTATCTTAGCGGCATAGTCTTCATTACTGCCAATAAAATAATATCTAGCTTCAGTTAGTACTAATGAAATAGCAATCAGCCCTAAAATAATTTTTATCACGACGTGATTAGCGGCCGCACATAAATTGTCCATCATGATATGATCAACACTCCACTGTACTATATTAATAGTAGTATAAATAGTACTATTGTTAATAGTAATAGATAATATAGTGTGTACTAATTAATAGTGCGGCTGAACATAAAAAAAGCTACTCCTCTCATTAAAATGAGAACTATTAGCAAAATAAGCACATTATCCATTCTCTTTCTTCGTCATATAACAACACTAATCGTTATGATTCATTTTTTTTACTAGTGATTAGTGATTTTTATATAAACTGCTTATCTTACTGTTTCTGGAGTAACTGTAATGACGAATGGAGAGTTTTGCAGAGCAAAATTTAGTACCTTGTCGATGCGCTGTACTGGATGAATATTTAAGTCATTTATCACTTTAGCCGGCATATCTTCCAAATCTCTTTTATTTTCATAAGGAATTAGCACAGTTTTGATGCCGCCGCGGTGTGCTGCTAGGAGTTTTTCCTTCAGTCCGCCTATTGGTAGAACCTGCCCGCGCAGGGTTATTTCGCCGGTCATCGCTACATCGGCCTTTACTGGGTTACCGGTAAGGCAGGAAACCAGTGCAGTGCACATAGCAATACCGGCACTTGGTCCATCCTTGGGGGTGGCGCCTTCAGGCACGTGCACATGTATATCCCACTTTTCGTAAAAATCTGGATTGATGCTAAGCTTAGCTGCACGTGCCCGAACTACTGTTAGAGCAGCCTGGATTGATTCCTGCATAACTTCCCCCAGCGAGCCAGTATAAGTTAGTTTGCCTTTGCCTGGTACGCATACAGTTTCAATAGTCAACAGGTCGCCACCTACTTCGGTCCAAGCCAATCCAGTAACCTGCCCAATTCGGTTTTCTAACTCTGCACTTCCGTAATTAAACCGCTGCACACCAAGGAAGTCCTTCAGGTTATTGCAGCTAATCGTGACGTGTTTGGTGTGCTTATCTATCAGTAGAGTCTTTACTGCCTTGCGGCATAGCTTAGATATTTCTCGTTCTAGACTACGCACCCCGGCTTCTCGAGTATAATAACGGATTATACTCACCAGCACGTTATCTTCAACAGTCAACTCGCCTTCTTTCAGCGCGTTGCGTTCTAGCTGCTTCGGTAACAGGTGCTGGCGAGCGATGTTTAACTTCTCATCTTCGGTGTAGCCCGAAAGGCGTATGATCTCCATACGGTCGAGTAACGGTGCAGGGATATTCATCGAATTAGATGTAGCAACAAACATTACATCCGATAGATCGTAATCTACTTCCAGGTAATGATCGTTAAATGCCACATTCTGTTCGGGATCAAGCACCTCTAGCAGCGCCGAAGCTGGATCACCACGCATATCTGAGGACATTTTATCAATTTCATCTAGCAGAAACAGCGGGTTTTTAACACCAACTTTTGACATTTTTTGAATAAGCTTACCTGGCATGGAGCCAATATATGTACGGCGGTGACCGCGTATTTCCGCCTCGTCTCGCACGCCCCCTAGAGCCATACGCACGTACTGGCGACCGGTAGCTTTGGCGATAGATTTTCCAAGTGATGTTTTGCCCACACCTGGCGGTCCTACTAGACACAAGATTGGCCCTTTAATTTTACTGATGCGGCTTTGTACTGCTAGATATTCTAAAATTCGATCTTTAACACGTTCCAAGCCATAGTGATCCTTATCAAGAATATCTTGAGCCTTAACTAGGTTTTTTTTAACTTTGCTGCGGGTATGCCAGGGCATTGACAACATCCATTCGATATAGCTACGCACCACAGTTGCCTCAGCGGATATTGGTGACATCATTTTCAATTTTTGCAGTTCAGCCTCGGTCTTTTCCCGAGCTTCTTGAGACATTTTAGCTGCTTCTATCTTGCGCTTGAGAGCTTCGTTTTCATCAAGTGAATCATCTATTTCGCCCAATTCTTTCTGAATTGCCTTCATTTGCTCATTTAGATAATATTCACGCTGGCTTTTTTCCATCTGCTTTTTAACACGATTGCGGATACGTTTTTCTACCTGCAGCAAATCAATCTCGGACTCCAGTATAGACATCAGATATTCCAATCGTTCGGTCACTGAGATCATTTCCAACAATAACTGCTTATCGTTTAAATTCAGCGGCATATGGGCTGCAATGGTATCAGCTAGACGCGCGGCATCATCAATACTATTGAGTGATGTCAGCACTTCAGGTGGGATTTTTTTATTGAGTTTAATATAGCCTTCGAACTGATTGATTGCGGTGCGCATTAAAACTTCCTGCTCGCGTTCATCTAGTTCTGACTTATTAAAATAAGCTACCTCAGCGATAAAATGATCGCCGCTGTCCGCTAATTGCTCGATGCGGGCGCGGGTCAAACCTTCCACCAGCACTTTTACCGTGCCGTCTGGCAGTTTAAGCATTTGCAGAATGGACGATACCGTTCCGACTGAAAAAAGATCGTTTATACCAGGCTCGTCGGTTGACGCTTCTTTTTGGGCCACTAACATGATTTTTTTATCACTATCCATGGCTGCTTCAAGACACCTAATTGATTTTTCTCGGCCGACAAATAGCGGAATTACCATGTGCGGATAAACCACCACATCGCGCAGAGGCAATACGGGGATTTCTATGCGTTCGGAACGCTCAGCATTCATAGAGCTCTCTCTTGGTTTAGCTTCCGCCAGGTTTGTAGGTTGTTTAACACCTCGGTTATTACCTATTTTAACAATTAACCACTTGATTATATGGGGGTATAATCGCTTCCATTCAATGGAAGCTAATCATAAAAATAGGTTAAAAAATACCCCGTTTATACACTGAATAAATGATATAAACACCGAAAGTATTGCCTTATTCGCTGGATGTCTGCTGTGCTTCTTGCTTACCGTATATAATCAACGGCTTAGAATGACCAGCGATTACTGCTTCATCAATTACTACTTTTTCCACTCTATCTTGAGAAGGCAATGAATACATAACTTCCAGTAGTGCACTTTCAACTATAGAACGTAAACCGCGGGCGCCAGTTTTACGCGCCATTGCCTTTTTAGCTATAGCCGTGAGCGCTTTATCATGAAATTCTAGTTCGACGCCTTCTAGCTTAAAAAGCGCCTGATACTGTTTAGTAAGGGCATTTTTCGGTTCATGTAGGATCTTAATTAACGTTTCTTCATTTAATTCATTAAGTGTAGCTACCACTGGCAATCGGCCAATAAATTCTGGAATCAGACCAAATTTAATCAAATCTTCTGGCTCTACCTGTGCCAGAAGCTCTCCTTCGCTCATCTTCTCTGATCTGCCCTTTACGGCAGCGCTAAAACCGATACCACGCTTTGTTTCTGTACGCTGTTCAATCAATTTATCAAGTCCGGCGAAAGCACCACCGCAAATAAATAAAATATTGGAAGTGTCTACTTGTAAGAATTCTTGTTGCGGATGTTTCCTCCCACCCTGTGGTGGTACCGCAGCTATAGTACCCTCGATCAGTTTAAGTAACGCCTGCTGCACTCCTTCTCCGGAGACGTCGCGAGTGATGGAAGGGTGATCTGATTTACGAGAAATTTTATCAATTTCATCAATGTACACTATACCACGCTGGGCCTGTTGTACATCGTAATCGCATTTTTGCAGGAGTCTCTGAATGATGTTTTCCACATCTTCTCCTACATATCCGGCTTCTGTTAGAGTTGTAGCGTCAGCCATGATAAAAGGTACGTCTAGGAATCGAGCCAAAGTTTCTGCCAACAGTGTTTTACCGCTGCCAGTAGGTCCTATTAGTAAAATATTGCTTTTGCCTAACTCAATGGCATTATTGATATAATAATTTTTTAAGCGCTTGTAGTGATTATATACCGCGACCGCAAGCACTTTTTTAGCTTTTTCCTGACCGATGACATAACCGTCAAGGTGATAGCGGATTTTATGGGGAGCTGGTAGCGCGCTGCGTTCGCGGTATGAAGTTACTTCTGTGACTTCTTCACGGATAATATTGTTACATAAATTAACACATTCATCGCAGATATACACCGACAGCCCAGCAATTAATTTACGCACTTCATGCTGGCTTTTACCGCAGAAAGAGCAATACATAAGTTTATCTGAACCGTCTTTGTGTTTATCTGTCATCAGTAAACCTCATTATTATTTTATTTTTATCCTGTTTATTAGGCAGGCTAATCAGGGCGGAAACTTGACGGCTGAACTCAATATCGCCGGAAAAGCAGATAGCTACTAAGAGACGCACTAAATTAAATTATTAATTGCTGCCGTTAGGCAATGACTCACGCTGGCTCAAGATGGCATCTACTAATCCATAGTCTACGGCCTCCGCTGCTGAGAGAAAACGATCGCGTTCGGTATCATGCTCTACAACTTGTAGAAGTTGTTCCGTATGTTTTGCAATTAATTCATTCATTCGTGCCTTGACCTTGAGAATTTCTCGGGCGTGGATTTCAATATCGGTGGCCTGACCTTGGAAGCTACCCAACGGCTGATGGATCATCACCCGTGAATTAGGTAGGCAAAAACGTTTACCCTTAGTACCAGCTGACAGCAAAAATGCTCCCATAGAAGCGGCTTGCCCCATACAAAAAGTGCTTATATCTGGTTTAATGAATTGCATAGTATCATAAATTGACATGCCAGCGGTAATAACCCCGCCTGGAGAGTTTATATACAGATAAATATCTTTTTCTGGGTTTTCTGCTTCTAAAAATATCAGCTGCGCAGTGATTAAATTAGCCATATAATCTTCGATTATGCCGGTCATAAAGATGATTCTCTCTTTTAACAAACGTGAAAAGATATCATATGAACGCTCACCGCGTGAAGTTTGTTCAACTACCATGGGCACAAGACCCATATGCGGTGCAATGTTATCTTGTTTGCCATTATACGACATGATTATCTCCTAGAAATCAATCTATCGGCGCTTACTATCGGCGCTTAATTATTATAAAATTGTAAGTAGGAATAAGCCCTCTAGCCATATCTTAATAGCTGTGATCATCAGTTTAGTCTTAACAATTATTTTGTATTTTGTAATATGTGTTCTATGGCAGACTTGTATTTATTGAAGCTTTGGTCAATCGTCGTCAGTATCTATTTTCGGTACAGAAGAGGAAGAGCTCGTTATCCAGTATAATATACTATAAAATAATTCAATATATAATGGAAAATAATTAAGTTTTAGTAAGTCGCTACTTACAAGGTAAAAGTTGGCATAGTGCAACTAATTTGGCACCGGCGAAGAATAAAAATTATGATTTTTGCAGGCATCCTACTTTCTTTGATTAAAAGAGTTCCTTCTGATTACCGTTATCCATAACGGTCATTTTAATTTCATGCAAGATCCACTCTTTAGGCTGGGTACCAGCAATAAAGTATTCTTGCCGGCTGTTATCGTTTTCTATTGATAGTTTACCGCTGTTTTTATCAATAATAACGGTGACGATACCCAGTGGGGGCTCCTGTTTCTCCTCTGGTACACCTTCCAGCGCTATCTTCATATAATCGTCCCAAATTGGCTGGGCGCTCTTAGCTCCGCTTTCTATACCGGCAATTTGATCAATAGTGTCGTAAGCCGTAGTCCTGCCTAAATTACGGCGGTGATCATCGAAGCCTATCCATACTGTTGTTACAGTACCTGGACCATAGCCTGAAAACCAGGCATCTTTAGAATCATTGGTGGTGCTGGTTTTGCCGCCGATATCATGGCGCTTGAGATCATAGGCAGCGCGCCAACCTGTACCCAGCCAGCCTGGTTCACCGAAAATATTACTGTTGAGCGCGTCACGCATTAAAAATGATAGCGGTGTACTTATCACGTGTGGGGCATAGAGCTGTGCATCAGCTGCCAGAGATATGCGTTCCAGTCGCGGTACCGTACTGCTATTAAGTTGGTGGGAAACTATCATTTTTTCCATGCTGTTATCAGAAAAAATAGCAGATTTTTGCACACTACTATAGATGACCGGAAAGTCATAATTGTTGCCGACAACTTTTGGCTTAGCCTCAAACAGTATATGATCTTTTTCATCAGTAACTTTGGTTATCAAGTAAGGGTCTACTAAATAGCCACCATTAGCCAGCACCGCATAACCCCGAACCAGCTGCATAGGCGTAAATGAGGCGGAACCAAGCGCCAATGATTCAGTATGGACGATATTCTGCACTGGGAAACCGAACCGCTGCAAATATTGTGCAGCGTAATCCACCCCCATAGCGCGCATAGCGCGTACCATCACTACGTTTTTTGACTGACCTAATCCCTGACGCAGACGAATCGGACCTAAATAAGTTGGCGGCGAGTTACGTGGGCGCCAGGCGGAGCTGGATCCTGCGTCCCAGCGGGAGATAGGCGCATCATTTAAAATAGTCGCCAAAGTCAATCCCTTATCTAGCGCGGCGGTATATAGAAACGGCTTAATATTCGAACCAACCTGGCGCAATGCTTGAGTAACTCGGTTAAATTTACTTTGATTAAAATCAAAGCCTCCAACTAATGCTTTGATTGCACCATCATGCGGATCAAGCGAGACCAGAGCAGCATTGACGTCCGGTACTTGACTTAGCCACCAGCAGCCATCATTAACCTGACGTATCCAGACCTGCTGACCTACCTGTATTACGTCAGTTGCCTTCTTTGGTGTCTGCCCCTGCTGAGTATCACTCTTAAATTTCCGCGCCCAACGTATACCGGCCATGTCCAAAAATACACTGCTGCCGTCGACCATCATGGCTACAGCACCTTCAGTATCAACCTCAGTAATGACTGCCGCGTGCAGCGGGCCATATACAGGCAAGGTTTTTAGAATTGTGCAGATACGCTGCGCATCCCATGGCGTTTCGTCTACTTTCCATAATATCTTGTGCGGACCATGATAACCATGGCGCCTATCGTAGGCTAAGACATTGTTGCGTACTACGGTCTGCGCTGCCTGTTGTAGCGTTTTATTAATGGTGGTGTAAACCTTCAGACCTTTGGTATAGGCATTGTCACCGTAGCGTTTCAACATATCCTGTCGCACCATTTCCGATACATAGGGCGCAGAAAAGTCTATTTCTGGTAAATGATAATGCACTATTAGTGCAGATTCATGCGCTTTTTGGTATGCAGATTGAGTGATGTAATTCCTATCACGCATCTGAGCTAAAACGGTATTACGCCGCGCTAGCGCCCGTTCTGGAGAGTAAAGAGGGTTGAACGTGGAGGGAGCCTTTGGCAAACCGGCAATCATCGCCATTTCACTTAATGTTAGCTTACTAACCTCTTTACCAAAATATACTTGCGCCGCCGCTCCTACCCCATAAGCGCGGTAACCCATGTAAATTTTGTTCAGATAAAGTTTTAAAATTTCATCTTTACTGAGCATTTGCTCTATCCGCACCGCTAAAATAGCCTCTTTAATCTTGCGAATAATCGTTCGTTCTGGACTAAGAAAAAAGTTGCGCGCCAACTGCTGCGTAATGGTACTTGCTCCCTGAGAAGCGTGTCCTGAAAGGAAGGCTATGGATGCAGCACGCAAGATACCTACAGGATCTAAGCCGTGATGCTCGTAAAACCGGTTGTCTTCAGTAGCGACAAATGCGAGCACTAATTCGTGTGGTATTTGATCTAGTCTGAGCGGTATGCGGCGTTTTTCACCGTATTGGGCGATAAGCTTGGCATCTGCTGAAAAAACTTGCATGGGAGTCTGTAAACGGATGTCTTTCAGTGCTGCCACGTCTGGTAATTGAGGTCTGAGATAGTAATACATACCAAATATCAAAGTAGCTGCCAACACAATACAACACATTGCAAAGATAAATAAATATTTTACTAACTTCACTAAGAAATTCCCATTTTGTAGTTTATGCAGTAGTTTATTTATCAGATCACCAAGATATTATAAAATTTTTGTCTTGAGATTTGGATATATAATTTAATTACAGCGTCTAAAAAAAGAGAAATGATGGAGCTGAATTTCATTTTATTATAGAAGTACAGAAACCTGATTTCTTGATCAGGCTGAATTATATAATCAATATACATTGATACTACTGCTGCTGGTAGCTCATGTTATTTAATGGTTCATGAGACTTCTTCTGTAAGAAGTCTCATGAACACTAAAAGATATACTAATTTTAGTAAAATTTCAAATAGATCTCAAATAGAGATTCGTTACTTAACTTAATAGATAAGTAGTTTTTATACAGCAGATCCTCCATTCATCAATAGCTAAATTATACATTTACGCGGCACGAATTAAAAATAATAAATAATTAAACATAATTAAGACCGGCGTTGAGCTATCAGCGATTACCTTAATTAAAGCAAGGTAATATTAAAATCAAGCGTCTTCTATTGTTAAACGTATTTTTCTCATAGCGTTTTTTTCTAACTGGCGTATCCGCTCTGCGGAAACACCGTAGCGATCAGCCAGCTCCTGCAAAGTACTCTTGTCGTCTTCAACCAGCCAGCGTGCACGGATAATATCCTGACTGCGCTCATCCAGCTCTTTTAGGGCTGCACTTAACTTATCGGCAGCGTGATCGTCCCAGTTATTCTCTTCAATAACATTGGCGAAATCAGATGCTTTATCCTGAAGATAAAGCATCGGCGCTATAAACTGCCCTTCGCGAACATCCTCTTCTGGTGCGGGATCGAAAGTCATATCCTGTGCTGCCATACGGGACTCCATTTCGCGGACATCTTTGCTGGTTACGCCTAGTTCTTTGGCGACCATTTCTACCTCATCTTGATTAAACCAACCGAGACGCTGCTTGGTTCTACGCAAGTTGAAAAATAATTTGCGCTGTGCCTTGGTCGTCGCTACCTTAACAATACGCCAGTTACGTAGCACATATTCATGTATTTCCGCTTTTATCCAATGAACGGCAAATGATACTAGACGTACACCAACTTCAGGATTAAAACGTCGTACAGCTTTCATTAAACCAATATTGCCTTCCTGAATCAGGTCAGCCTGGGGTAGGCCGTAACCAGAATAGTTACGCGTAATATGAATTACAAAACGTAGATGAGACAGAATCAGCTGCTTGGCCGCTTCCAAATCGCCCTGATAATGCAGCAGTTCAGCTAGTGCCCACTCTTCCTCAGCAGTAAGCATCGGATAGGCATTGGCGACCCTCATATAGGCTTCCAAACTACCTTGGGGTACATAAGCTAACACTTGCATATCTTTGACCATTTATAACCTCTCGTTAAACATTTACGACGGTGTTAGATTTTACACCGTCTTCTTACTTAAGAAAGATAATCTTAATATTTAAGATTGATTATACATAAAAATATTAGTGGGTTAACTAGTTAAAACTTCATGGTCGCATCATCTTCTAGCACTTTAGCGCCTTTAATTCTCTCGAGCAAAAAGTGCTTCAATAAAATCGTGAGCTTTAAAGGGCTGCAAATCATCTATACCTTCTCCAACACCGATATAGCGAATCGGAATGTTGAAACGTTCAGCAATAGAAAAAATAACTCCGCCTTTGGCGGTACCATCCAATTTGGTCAATGCAATGCCCGTCAAACCTACTGCGTTATGGAATAAATTGGTCTGGATCACGGAATTTTGCCCAGTGCAAGCGTCAATAATCAGCATGATCTCATAAGAGGCATTGACGTCCTGTTTTTTTATTACCCGGACTATTTTCTTTAATTCTTCCATTAAAGGTGTTTTATTTTGCAGTCGTCCGGCTGTATCAGCTATTAGTATATCAATTCCGTGCGCTTTAGCGGCCTGAATGGCATCGAAGATAACCGAAGCAGCATCGGCGCCAGTATGTTGTGCAATCACCGGTATATTGTTTCTTTCTCCCCACACTTGCAATTGTTCTATTGCAGCCGCCCGAAAGGTATCTCCTGCCGCCAACATTAGACTTTTTCCTTCTGATTGATATTGATGTGCTAACTTGCCGATGGTAGTAGTTTTCCCTACACCATTAACACCGACCATCAATATGATAAACGGCAATTTTCCTGTAATGACTAGCGGCCTTTCAACCGTCGTAAGGATAGCCGCCATTTCTTCGCGTAATTTACTGTAGAGTACTTCGGTATCCTTTATATGACGATGATTGGCATACTCTATCAAGCTATTAATAATTTTTCGCGTAGTATTGACGTCCACATCAGCAACGAGTAATTGTTCTTCTAATGCTTCAAAAAGATCATTATCGATTTTTTTACTGCTGAACAATTTGATAAATCCAGATCCCAGATTCTGCCTAGTTTTCATCAAACTGTTTTTTAACCTGGTAAAAAAACCGGAGCGTATTTCTGGCAGCTCAGTATCTAAAGCTCGACTATTAGTGGAATCTAAGTTACCTACTGCGGCTAAAGTTTCGTATGCAGTGAGCGTCTTTTCAGCTGCTAAACTTTGATTACTAAAGACAGTATAATCCTGCAACGAAGCTTTTAATTCTGGAATGTAAACATTTTTTTTGGAGATGTACTGCACATCATCATGCTTACGCACAAAATCAACCGGAGCAATTTCCGCCCGAAGGTTTTTATCCGGCGTTCTAGTCCTAGGAACAGCAGTTGATTTAGCTGTGGCAATATCTACAGAGTTCTTCATCGCCACGTTAATAGATGATGGTTGATCACTTAAAGTGGCTTCTATCTGGCTTATGCTATCATTGCTATAGCTAAAACCAAACCTAGAAAAGAAACCTAGCTTTTTCTTTTTTGCCATTTGTGACTTTAATCCTCGATTGAGTTTATTTTTTTTATAAAAAAATAAGGTTAGTTTTTTACACTCGTTGACTCTTAATCAAGATATCAATATTTATGAATAAAAATTTTTTGTTTAGACCTGCTGGTCAAATCCGCATTATTGGCGGCCGTTGGCGCGGTAGAAAACTACCGCTGCCGTACAGCCAGGATCTAAGACCAACCACTAACCGGGTGCGCGAAACGCTGTTTAATTGGCTGGCACCGGTAATTCATGGGAAACACTGTCTTGATTGTTTTGCCGGCAGCGGTGCGTTAGGATTGGAAGCGATCTCACGCGCCGCTGCCAGCGTAATTTTGCTGGAACAAGATTTAACAGTAAGTGCACAGCTCGCAAAAAATTTGAAATTGCTGCAGGCATATCAGGCCCAATTAATTACTGCTAATAGTCTACGGTGGCTAGAACAACCGAGCACAGCGTTTGATGTAGTATTTATCGATCCACCCTTTCGTCAGGGAATGATTGAACGCACAGTAGCATTACTGGAAAAGCATCGACATCTAGCTAATGAAGCCTGGATTTATATTGAACAAGCAATCGATAGTGCCGAAACTATAGTGCCAGCTAACTGGCAATTATATAAGAAAAAAGTAGCCGGGCAAGTAGCTTACCGCCTGTATATCAGGCAGAATATACTATAAATTAAATATATTAATGTACTATTTTGATTTTTATCTAAAAGATAGATGCTATTTAATTTTTAGCTTACAATAATTAATTTAATGATTAATTAATTTATATTATTAATTAATTTATTTTAGTGCTGCTCGTGCAAATCAAGCCGACTGTTAATTTTCACCAACTATTTTATTATCTATATTATTAGCTTTTAGTTGCTATATCTGTGAGTCTTTCTATGGATGCATGCATATTGATTGTTGGACAAAAGTTAATTTATTATAAGACCCTTACGTAGTAAATAAAGATAAGGAAAATGTTCAGTAGACTGCGCTAATAGGGCATGCTCCATATATCGGCAAAAACTGGGAATATCGCGAGTAGTGGCTAGATCATCGGTGATAATCACTAGTTTCTGCCCATCATTCATGTCACGAATGGTTTTACGCACGATCATCAATGGTTCTGGGCATTGAAGACCACGTACGTCTAATATTTTATCAGCAATAGTAAATATATCAGACATAAATAAGCGCTATTTAGCTCATTGGAATTATGTAAAAATTATAGTTTACGCTAGTTAAACTAGTATCCTAATATTCTTTAGTTGTACGTTACAGTAGTAAACTATTATATTTATAGTTTTTAGCTTAACTCACTGGAGTTAAGCCTTATTAAAAATAATTAAATAGTTTAATAAAGTATTTATTATATCATATTATCTATAATTTAATAATATAATACTAATTATCATAAACGCTAAACTGGGAAGTAATGCACCAAAAAATGGCTGTATATTATAAACTAAAATTAATAATCCGAAAATTTGATTAAGCACGTAAAATAAGAAACCAAAGCTGATGCCTATGACGACAATCATCCCCATAGATCTACTATGTAGCGGCCCGAAGATAAAAGCTAACGCCATTAGCATCATCACCGAAATTGATAACGGCAAGAATATTTTACTCCACATATTCAGCTGATAACGCTTAGATTCCTGTTTATTTTGTTTCAGATAATTGACGTAATTATATAGACCAGAAATAGATAGTGAACTTGGTTCTAGCGCCACTATACTTAGTTTATCCGGTGTAAGGTTAGTATCCCATTCTTCACTAAAAGTCTGCCGACCTGTTATCTGCTTGTCGTTGGTCAAATAGGATTCTTCCACCTGCGACAACTTCCACCTACCATTGGAGTAGGTAGCTGTCGCAGCGTAGCGTAGTGATAGCAGACGTTCCGCTTTGTCAAAATGATAAATATTGATACCAACTAGTTTATGGCTACCAACTATTTGTTCTATAAAAATATAATCGTTATTATCCTTAAACCATAACATATTTTGCCTGGAAAGTATCGAGCCACCGTAAATCATTTTATTGCGGTAATTATATGCCATTTTCTCCCCTAAAGGAGCTAACCATTCGCTGATAGCCATTGTTAACAGCACCAGTGGAATAGCAGTTTTCATCACTGAGCTGGCAATCTGCGCACGGGTAAAACATGACGCCTGCATAACTACTAATTCGCTAGTAGTAGTAAGCTTCCCCAGCCCCCACAGCGCGCCTAACAGAGCTGCCATAGGTAATAATAGCTCGATATCTTTTGGTAGACTACATAGAGTAAATATACCAGCTCCTAATGTTGAATATTCTCCCTGACCTACTTTACGCAGCTGTTCTACGAATTTTATCATTCCAGATAGCGATACTAGAAAACATACGGTTATCATAATGGCATTAAAAATAATCTTACCAAGATAGCGATCTAAAACACCAAACATCAAACTGTTCCTTTCACATACCATAACCTCCTGCGCAGCCTGCGTGCCGGGAGGCTATCCCATAAATTTATAACTAGTGCCAGTACTAGATACACCGTATTAGTTAACCATATCCAGAGCATCGGATCGTGTTTGCCTCTTGCACCATTAGAGTGCATCGAAGTTTGTAACAAGAAAAAAATCAAATACAGCATCATGGCAGGCAACATGTTCAAAACCCGTCTTTTACGGGGATTCACTGAAGAAAGCGGAAAGCTTATCATCGCCATAATTAGTACAGATATTACAAGCGTAATGCGCCAATGAAGTTCAGCGCGCGCTTCCGTATCAGACGATTGCCAGAGTTGATGCATATTCATCTGTTCCGCTTTGATGCGGTCTGCTGTTACGGTACGATGTCCAATAATTGTTTTATATTGGTTAAAATGGGTAATACGGAAATCGCGCAGTAACGCAGTACCCTCATAGCGGGTTCCTTTATCTAAAATAATTAACTGCGAACCGTCAGGTCGATGAATTATATGGCCACGATCTGCCATAACCACAGATGGCCGCATCTTACCGCTATGGTTGAGCTGCGCTAGAAATACATGCTCAAATATTTTTTCCTTAATCTTACCGATAAATAGTACCAAATTACCGTTTTCTAACGGTTTAAATTGCCTCTCTATCAGCACCGCTATGTTAGGATTGGCATGAGCTTCGGATATTACCTGGTTTTGATGCCGCGATGACCAGGGCGAAATCCAAATAACATTCACTGCTGCCAATAGGGCAGTGATGATACTGAGTATCAACGTTGCACGAATTAGAACGTTTTTACCTAGGCCGCAGGCATACATAACCGTTATTTCGTTTTCTGTGTACATACGGCTCAAGGTCATCAACAATCCCATAAACAAACTAAGAGGTAGGATCAATTGCGCCATTTCAGGCATACCCAGCCAGAGTAAAGATACCATCAGATTGATGGGGATATCTCCATCTACAGAAGCGCCTAAAATCCGCACGAGCTTTTGACAAAAAAAAATTAAAAACAGGACGAATAAAATAGCAAGCTGATTCTTAAATATTTCCCACACCAAATATTTAGTGATTATCACATTGTTGCCTATAACAACTTGTTTTGCTACAAAAAAATCAACCATCATATTCTGAATATAGCCTGTACTATAAACAATCAATGATTGTAAAAAAATAGTTTTTCTTCATAAAATGTCTCTACTTACCTATAGAGCAAATAAATAATATACAGTAAACTATATTATATTTTAAGTTACCAACTTTGTCTTTAAGATTCAGGAGAACACATGGAGTTCAGCATAAAATGCGGTAGCCTAGAAAAACAATGTAGTGACTGTATTGTTGTTGGGGTATTTGAATTAAGGCGTTTGTCCTCAGCTGCCGAACAGCTAGATGAAATCAGTAAAGGCTATATTAGCGCGCTACTGCGTCGGGGAGAATTGGAGGGTCAAGTAGGGCAAACATTGCTGCTATACAATGTGCCCAATGTACTGTCTGAACGTATATTGCTTATTGGTTGCGGTAAAGAACAAGAACTAGATGAGCGCCAGTATAAAAAAATTATCAATAAAATGATAACTAAGATAAAAAATATTGGCTCCTTGGAAGTAGTCTGCTTTTTGACTAAGCTGAACGTCAATGGTCGTAATACATACTGGAAAGTGCGCTATGCGGTAGAAACGGCACAAGATTCGCTTTATACATTTAATCAGCTAAAAAGTCAGACAATAGAACCTCACCGTACGCTGTGTAAGATGGTATTCAATGTTATGACACAAAGCGAATTAACCAACGGTGAATACGCAATTAAGCACGGTTTAGCGATTACCGCTGGCATTAAGTCGTCCAAAGATTTAGGCAATATGCCCCCTAATATTTGTAACTCCACTTATTTAGCCTTGCAAGCGAGGCAGTTGGCAGATAACTACAAAAAACATAATACTAAGACCTGTATTATCGGCGAGCAACAAATGAAAGAACTGGGAATGAACGCCTACTTAGCGGTCGGAAAAGGCTCTGATAACGAATCTTTAATGTCGGTAATTGAATATAAGGGCAGTAATGACGCTAACGATCGACCCATCGTGCTGATAGGTAAAGGGATGACCTTCGATACTGGCGGTATCTCTATTAAACCTGCTGAAAGCCTGGAAGAAATGAAATACGACATGTGCGGCGCCGCAACAGTGTACGGAGTACTGCATATGGCGATGGAGCTTAATCTGCCGCTAAATATCATTGGGGTGCTGGCAGGCTGTGAAAATATGGTGGACGGCCGTGCATTTCGGCCTGGAGATGTGCTAACCACATTATCGGGCCAAACGGTGGAAGTGCTGAATACTGACGCCGAAGGCCGACTGGTGCTGTGCGATGCACTGACATATGTAGAACGTTTTAATCCGGAAGTAGTTATCGATATCGCCACACTGACCTATGCCTGCGTTATTGCACTGGGGCATCATATAACCGGCATAATGTCTAATCATAATCCACTGGCCCATGAACTCATTAGTGCGGCAGAGCAAGCAAGTGATCTCGCCTGGCGGTTACCGTTATTGGATGAATTTCAAGAACAGTTGGAGTCAAATTGTGCCGATATGGCAAATATCGGCGGTAAGTCTGGGGGTGCCATTACCGCCGGTTGCTTCTTGTCGCGTTTTACGCGCCGATATAATTGGGCACACCTGGACATTGCAGGTACAGCTTGGCGTTCAGGCAAATCGAAGGGTGCTACGGGCCGTCCAGTAGCGATGCTGTCGCAATTCCTGCTTAACCGTGCCGGACTGAACAAAAATTTCTAATTTTAGAAACAGCGCCAATTTGGCCATTTTTTCAAGCTCATTTGCTTCACAACACGGCATATGAAAAACGCGACTTTCTATTTGCTCAACAATAACCATAAATTCAGCGATGGTCTGACCGTCGTGGAGCAGCTTGCCTGCTATTTAGCAACTCAAAAATGGCGCGCAGGGAAACGAGTACTCATCGCCTGTGAGGACAATATCCAGGCGCTCAAGCTAGATGACGCCTTGTGGTCATTCGATTCTGAGGCTTTCGTACCCCATAACCTAGCAGGTGAGGGCCCGCGAGATGGCGCGCCAGTTGAAATTTGCTGGTCTCAACGCCACGGCAATACGCCAAGAGATCTTTTGATTAGCCTACTGCCTGACTGTGCAGATTTTGCTTCTACTTACTATGAAGTGATAGACTTCGTTCCGGATGAAGATGCTTTAAAAAAGTTAGCGCGCAATCGTTATAAAGCTTATCGCAGTGTCGGCTTCTTGATTACGACGGCAACTCCGCCAACGCAGTGATTAACGAACGACGTATCATGAAAAAAACATACAATCCAAAAGATATCGAACAGCCTTTATACGAACATTGGGAACAGCAGGGCTATTTTAAGCCGCACGGTGATCCCACGCGGGATAAATACTGCATCATAATTCCGCCACCTAACGTCACTGGAAGCTTGCATATGGGTCATGCCTTCCAGCAGACTATTATGGATACCCTGATCCGTTATCAGCGGATGCAGGGAAAAAATACCCTGTGGCAAGTTGGTACTGATCATGCTGGCATCGCCACCCAGATGGTGGTTGAACGTAAAATTGCCGCTGAAGAAGACAAGACCCGATATGATTACGGCCGCAATGCTTTTATTACCAAAATTTGGCAATGGAAAGTGCAATCATGTGGTTCAATAACTAACCAGATGCGCCGTTTGGGCGACTCGGTAGATTGGGAACGTGAGCGATTCACAATGGATGAAGGGTTGTCTAATGCTGTGAAAGAAGCGTTCGTTCGCCTGTATCAGGGCGGCCTGATTTACCGTGGTAAACGTCTGGTGAATTGGGATCCTAAATTACGCACCGCTATTTCAGACCTTGAGGTTGAAAATCGCGAGTTAAAAGGGTCCATATGGTATTTGCGCTATCCGTTAGCAGATAGCGTGCGAACTGCTAATGGACTAAATTATCTGGTGGTTGCCACAACACGGCCGGAAACCATGCTAGGAGATACTGGCGTTGCGGTAAACCCTAAAGATCCTCGATATAGCAATTTAATAGGCTGTTTTGTCATTCTACCACTGGTAGGTCGCCGTATTCCTATTATAGAAGATGAACACGCCAATATGACAAAAGGGACCGGTTGTGTCAAAATTACACCGGCCCACGACTTTAAAGACTACGACGTAGGCAAACGCCACGCACTTCCGATGGTTAATATTTTTACAGTTAACGGTGACATCCGTCAGGAAGCAGAAGTGTTTGACACTAATGGCAATGCCAGCGCTGCGCTATCCAGCGAGATACCGGTAGCTTTCCGTGGTCTAGAACGTTTTGCTGCGCGAAAGGCAATTGTGGCTGCATTCGAAAGTCTCGGTCTACTAGAAGACATCAAAGACCATAATTTAACTGTGCCTTACAGCGATCGCGGCGATGTAGTTATTGAACCGATGCTGACTAATCAGTGGTACGTGCGTGCTACGCCACTAGCCAAGGTAGCGGTGGAAGCAGTGGAACAAGGTGAGATTCTGTTCGTGCCGAAACAGTACGAAAAAATGTATTTTAGCTGGATGCACGATATCCAGGACTGGTGTATTTCGCGGCAGCTATGGTGGGGGCATAGAATTCCAGCCTGGTACGATGCCGAGGGTCGGTTTTATGTAGGTCGTAACGAGGTGGAAGTACGTCAGCAGTATCAGTTAGCGGATGATGTCGCACTACAGCAAGATGCTGATGTGCTAGATACCTGGTTTTCTTCCGGCCTGTGGATCTTTTCCACCCTCGGCTGGCCTGAAGATACTAAAGCATTGCGCACATTTCACCCAACTAACGTGGTAGTGAGCGGCTTTGATATCATCTTCTTCTGGATAGCACGCATGATCATGTTAACCATGTATTTTATTAAAGATGATAACGGTAAGCCGCAGGTGCCGTTTAAGACAGTATATATAACTGGTTTGGTACGTGATGAAACAGGACAAAAAATGTCAAAGTCTAAAGGAAATGTTATAGATCCGCTAGACATGATAGACGGTATTTCGCTCGCCGATTTACTAAAAAAACGTACTGAAAATATGATGCAACCGCAGTTATATAAAAAGATTATTAGGCTTACTGAGAAACAGTTTTCTACCGGTATCAAACCTTACGGCACTGATGCCCTACGCTTTACTCTTGCTGCCCTAGCGTCTACTGGACGCGATATTAATTGGGATATGAAACGCCTAGAAGGATATCGAAATTTCTGTAACAAGCTTTGGAACGCTAGCCGATTTGTGTTGATGAATACCGAAGGTAAAGATTGCGGTTTCCAGGGTGGTAATAAAGTACTATCGCTTGCAGATCGCTGGATCACAGTGGAATTTAACCATACAGTCAAGAAGTTTCGCGAAGCGCTAGATAACTACCGATTCGATTTAGCGGCTGGAATTATCTATGAATTCATCTGGAATCAATTCTGCGATTGGTATTTGGAGATGACCAAGCTCGTAATGAGCTGCGGTAGCGAGGCCGAGCTACGCGGCACACGCCATATCCTGGTGACGGTGCTGGAAGCTTTACTGCGTTTGGCGCACCCCATCATTCCTTTTATTACGGAAACTATTTGGCAACGCGTTAAAATACTCGCTGGTGTGAAAGATAAGACAATTATGCTCCAAACGTTTCCGACCTACGATGCGGCGATGAAGGATACTGGTGCTCTCACTGATTTAGAATGGATCAAGCAAGCTATTGTCGCTGTGCGTAATATACGTGCAGACATAAAAATCACGCCAAGTAAGCCGCTTGAGGTATTACTACGCAATCCCACGCCGGAGGTAGTCCGCCGTGTAAATGAAAACCTTAGCTTTATGCTTACTCTAGCGCGGCTAGAAAGTATCACTCTACTACCAGTAGATGATAAAGGGCCGGTCTCCATCACTAAAATCATCGACGGCGTAGAGCTGTTGATCCCGATGAAAGATCTGATAGATAAAGAGACTGAGCTGGCACGTCTAGCGAAAGAGGTAGCGTTCGTCGACAGTGAAATCAGCCGCATCGCCTGTAAACTGAGCAACCAAGAATTCATCTACCGCGCACTGGAAACGGTAGTAAATAAAGAGCGTAAAAAGCTGGAGTACTATCATCAAGCTAAAGCAAAATTACTGGAACAGCAGATCGCTATCTACGGCTTGTAATCACTTACATAACGCCGTAACCACACCTGATACTTTTTTAAAGTTTGTTGAGGCAGTTCTGGATAATAATCAACGATATAATTATCGTTATTAAATGTAATTTTTATTCAATGCTGCATGGGTTACTTCATAACCCAACCAAGTTTTAAAGTTTTCTAATGCTACTTTCTCTAGCGTTTTAGACTTATTTGTGGAGAAATAATGATGCTCGATGGTCCCAACTAAGCTTAGTCTCTTCGCATTTTTTCAAGAAATGTTCGTGCTATGCTCCAATTATTCACTACTGAATAGTCTAATAAGATGGTTATTGGCAAAGCGCAGTTCAGGATGCTACTGTCAGTAGACAGGTAGAATATTTAGTGTTAAAAATTACAATTAAATATTATGTATAAGTTAATTAATAATGTAGCATAGACTTAAAATTAGCGAGTTTTATAGAATTTTAGGAAAGAGTAAATGAGTAAATTATTACAACGAAATTTGTTAAGGTTGATGGATTTAACATCTACTGAAATTAATCAGATTTTAGCTCTTGCTGCTAACTTAAAGCAGCAAAAACAGGACAGGAACGAGATCCCTCGTCTTATAGGGAGAAATATTGCGCTAATTTTCGAAAAAGATTCAACCCGTACCCGCTGCTCTTTCGAAGTTGCAGCCTTTGATCAGGGGGCCCATGTAACCTATTTAGGACCAAGCGGAAGCCAGATAGGCCATAAAGAATCTATCAAGGATACTGCTCGTGTGCTCAGCAGACTGTATGATGGTATTCAATATCGCGGCTATAGTCAGGAAATTGTCGAGACGCTGGCTTCTTATGCTAGCGTGCCAGTGTGGAACGGACTAACTACTGAATTTCACCCTACCCAGCTGTTGGCAGATCTGCTGACCATGCAGCAATGTCTGCCGGGAAAATCATTTAATCAAATGAAGCTCGTCTATATCGGCGATGCGCGTAACAATATAAGCAATACCTTACTGGAAGCAGCAGCGCTAACCGGGCTTGATTTGCGCCTTACTGCACCACGGGCCTATTGGCCTAATCAAGCGCTGGTCACCGAATGTAATCAACTGGCACATAAAAACGGCGGAGCGATTACCTTAACAGAAGATATTGACGTTGGTATTAAAAATGTTGACTTTATATATACTGATGTATGGGTCTCAATGGGCGAAGATAAGAATGTATGGGAAGAGCGCATCGTACTATTGCGCGCCTATCAGATTAACATGGAGATAATACGCCAAACTGGTAACCCGCAAGTTAAATTTCTGCACTGTCTACCTGCCTTTCATGATGATCAAACCAAAATCGGAAAGCAAATAGCCAAACAATATAGACTTTATGGCGGATTAGAAGTAACTAATGAGGTATTTGAATCTCAGTATAGTGTTGTATTTAGACAAGCAGAGAACCGTCTCCATACCATTAAAGCAGTAATGGTAGCGATGCTGGCGTAGCCTACCTAGCCTAGGCCTTACTACGGTAAGTAGCTTAGAAGTCGCGGTTTTGCTTAAGCTTAACTGAAAACTTTTTTGACTACTAACTATGTGGTCGTAGGTAAGTTTGCAACCAATCGTAGTCTTGATAACTACTATTATAATCTAATGTTATATTATAGCCCCTAATTGAGGGGCTATTTTTTTTGAGCTTAAGGAGGGCTAACCCTGCATCAAAGACCGACAGGCTATTATCAAGAGGAAGGAAA
This sequence comes from Candidatus Hoaglandella endobia, assembly GCF_900044015.1. Taxonomy (GTDB): domain Bacteria; phylum Pseudomonadota; class Gammaproteobacteria; order Enterobacterales; family Enterobacteriaceae; genus Hoaglandella; species Hoaglandella endobia. The sequence continues at coordinate 325,496 of NZ_LN999835.1, forward strand.
AAGTAAAGATGTTTAATTCCCTTTATCATAAGAATATCATTTCTATTAATGACCTTAGCCGCAAAGAACTAGAACTGGTATTAACTACCGCTGCTATGCTCAAAGCCCGGCCACAGCCGGAATTGCTCAAATATCAGGTCATCGCCAGCTGTTTTTTTGAGGCTTCGACCCGGACGCGTTTATCGTTTGAAACTGCTATCCACAGACTTGGTGCATCTGTAGTTGGCTTTTCTGATGCTGGCAATACATCTTTAGTTAAAAAAGGCGAGACTTTAGTCGACACTATTTCGGTAATAAGCACTTATGTTGACGCCATCATCATGCGTCATCCGCAAGAAGGGGCTGCACAGCTCGCTACTAATTTCTCCGGTAGAGTGCCAATTTTGAATGCTGGCGATGGGGCGAATCAGCATCCCACTCAGACTCTATTAGATCTGTTCACTATCCAGGAAACGCAGGGTCGACTAGATAATCTCAGTATTGCCATGGTAGGCGATTTAAAATATGGCCGTACCGTACATTCTCTAACGCAAGCGCTAGCAAAATTTAACGGTAATCGCTTTTATTTCATATCGCTGCAAGCACTGGCGATGCCAACACATATCCTGCATATGCTAGAGGAGCAAGGCATAAGCTACAGCATCCATACTAATATGGATGAAGTAATACCAGAACTGGATATTCTTTATATGACCAGGGTACAAAAAGAGCGGCTGGATCCGTTGGAGTATGCTAATATTAAAACACATTTTATACTACATGCCGGTAATCTGTTTCAGGCACGTGATCATCTTAAAGTGTTGCATCCGCTACCGCGGATGAATGAAATTGCTCATGAAGTAGATAATACAAACTACGCTTATTATTTTCAACAGGCAGGTAATGGTATTTACGCTCGTCAGGCTCTGCTGGCGCTGGTATTGGGTTTTGATCCTGACTGAAGGTTAACATCTAGAAGTTAATGTTCAAAAATTAGCAAAAATTACGCTAGTGAGATTAAAATCTGGCAGATAACCATCCCATATGATCTAGTACTGCTAGATCAAATTTTTCTATTATGTTATCTAGTAATTCCAGTTTATCTGATTTCTGACAGCAGAAATGCAAGCTAAAAGTTAAGTATACAATTTCCTTGCTTGATGAAAATTACTAGCCAGTATCTAGTATAGGAAAAGATTTTACTAGTTCATCAATGGCTTTTATCTGTCGCAAGAATGGTTCAAGTTTATCTAGCGGTAAGGCCGAGGGACCGTCACATTTAGCATAATCGGGATTTGGATGCGCTTCAATAAACAAGCCAGCAATGCCAATCGCCATGCCGGCGCGTGCTAGTTCGCCCACCTGCGCACGGCGACCACCAGATGAAACACTAAACTGATCACGGGTTTGCAGCGCATGGGTAACGTCGAAAATTACTGGGCAACCACCGGATACTTGCTTCATGACGTTAAAGCCTAGCATATCAACCACCAGATTATCGTAGCCAAAATTACTGCCGCGATCACATAAAATAACCTGGTGGTTGCCGGATTCGCGGAATTTATCGACGATATTGCCTACCTGCCCCGGGCCAATGAATTGTGGTTTTTTCACATTGATCACCGCGCCAGTACGGGCCATGGCTTCTACCAGATCAGTCTGGCGTGCTAGAAACGCCGGGAGTTGGATAACATCCACGATCTCCGCTACTTGCTGCGCCTGAGCGACTTCATGTACATCGGTGATGATTTTTACGCTAAACTGCGCTTTTAGCTCGGTAAAAATCTTCATACCTTCTTCTAAACCAGGTCCCCGATAGGAATAAATAGAAGAACGATTAGCCTTATCAAACGAAGCTTTGAATACGTAGGGAATACTCAGTTTCTGGGTTACGTTCATGTAATGTTCACAGATGCGTAATGCTAAATCTCGTGACTCCAGCACGTTCATGCCGCCAAACAGCACAAACATACGATCGTTGCTAACGGCTATGTCGCCGATATGGACCACTAGATTTTTCATACTGCACCTTTTAACTTATCAATTAGTTTACGCACTTACTAGTTAGTAGAGTAGTCCAGTAAGCACATTGAATCAATTACAGCATGAGCTGACAGATATATGGCCGTGGGGCTTAAAACAACCTAGTATCTTTGGTTAGGCCAACCATTGGCCCTGAGTAACGCGTTCATGCTGACCATAATCGAGCAGGGTAGCGATATGGCTAAACCCAGCATCGGTAAGCAAAGTACGTACCGCCCCTCCTTGCTGCCATCCATGCTCCAAGAGCAGCCAACCGCCCAGCATTAGATGCGCTCCCACCTGTCGGCTTATCGCCGACAAGGACTGCATCCCATCCTCACCAGCAACCAATGCACTACGCGGTTCATAACGCACATCACCTTGTGCAAGATGTGGATCGCCTGCCTCAAGATAGGGCGGATTACTCACAATAAGACTGTAGCGATGCATTTGCAATGGCGCAAACCAGTCTCCTTCGAGGAACTGTGTATTATTTAGTCCCAAGCTAGCGGCATTATCTTGCGCCAGAGACACCGCCTCTGGCAATCGATCGACACCAGTTATGCGCCACGCTGGACGTTCGGAGGCCAGCGCCAGAGCAATGGCACCGGTGCCGGTGCCTAAATCTAGCACATCGGCGTGCGCAGGCGGCAGTAGTTCCAGCGCTCGCTGGACTAAGCATTCTGTGTCGGGACGGGGAATCAGGGTAGCAGACGAGACTTGCAGCCGTAGGGACCAGAACTCGTGCTCACCAATAAGATAGGCTACCGGCTCGCCCCGTTCACGACGCAGTAATAAAGCATCCAACATCAAGCACTGTGCGGCCGTCAGCGGTGTTTCGCCAAATGCCAATAATCTGGTACGTGCTACGCCGGTCACCTGCCCAAGCATAATTTCTGCATCGCGTTTTGCGCTAGGACTGGCAGCAGCACGCAGCCTAGTGCTAGCTTTTATTAGCCATTGTTGCCAAGTTATTGGCATTATAGTATCTCGGACAATGCGGCGAGCTGATCAGCCTGATATTCTTGCATGATAGGCTGAATCAGCATATCTAGTTTACCTTCGATTACTTCCTCCAGACGATATAATGTCAAGCCGATTCGGTGATCGGTCACTCGCCCCTGGGGAAAATTATAGGTGCGGATACGATCAGAGCGGTCTCCGCTGCCCAACAGGTTACGCCGCGTAGAGGATTCTTCCTGCTGGCGTCGCTGTATTTCGGCAGCGCGCAACCGCGTACCTAACACGGCTAAAGCTTTAGCTTTATTCTTATGCTGCGAGCGTTCGTCCTGACATTCTACCACTAGACCGGTAGGCAAATGGGTGATACGAATAGCTGAGTCGGTGGTATTGACGTGCTGACCTCCTGCCCCGGAGGAACGGAAGGTATCAATGCGTAGATCACAGGCATTTATTTTTGGCATCTCCGCCTCGCGAATTGCCGGCAGAACAGCAACGGTGCAGGACGAGGTATGAATGCGCCCCTGGCTTTCCGTTTCCGGGACCCGTTGCACGCGGTGGCCACCGGATTCGAATTTAAACTGGCCATAGGCACCTTCATGAGCAACTTTAGCGATAATTTCTTTATAACCACCGTTCTCATTATAGCTGGCGTTTACTATTTCTACCTGCCAGCACCTAGTTTCAGCGAAACGGCTGTACATTCTAAACAACTCTCCAGCGAACAGTGCTGCCTCATTGCCGCCAGTGCCGGCGCGTACTTCTAAAAAGCAGCTTCGTTCATCGTCTGGATCTTTTGGGAGCAACAGCATTTGCAGTTGCTGCTCCAATTGCTCTTGAATGATTCGCGAGGCTTTTAATTCCTCTTGTGCAATCTCACGCATTTCTAGATCTTGCAGCAACAGCAGTGCTGTCTGGATATCTTTCTGCACCTGACACCAGCGCTGAAAGCAGCTGATTACAGCTGTTAGTTGAGCATATTCCTTTGATAAAGATCGAAAACGTTCTTGATCAAGAATAATGGCGAAATCGCCGAGTAGTACTCCCAATTCTTCGTAGCGTTTTTTTAACGATTCTAGTTTGGCGATGATCGAGGATTTCATGCGTGGTTATCTACCTTATTATCTTTCGTCCAGTTAAGACCACAATGCAGTTTACTCAAATAGGCTAGCGTACATGCAGCAAACGCTATTGATAAAAAACATACGCGCAGATATAATATTAGTTTTAGTACGCACTTATTTAGCAACTAATAACATTTTTTAGAAAAGTTTTTTAGCTATTAATTATATTAATAGCCTATGCTCAAAGCGAAAATCAGTAAAACTCTTCTCTTGCTTTACCTTATCTATTTTTCTCTACTGTATAATTTTAGCACTAGCTAAGTGTGCATATAATATTGTTTTAATATAGTTATAAAACACTCTTACTATAAATTTATCTATAATAGCTATGTAGCTAGAATCTAATCTAGAAATAATTCTAAGATCTTAACTATCGATATGTTTACTTAGGAAGCCCATGCATGCTTGAGCATTATCGCGCTGTTTTCTATTTTCTGCCGTTGTCTAGCTTACTACTGCTAACGGCCTGTAGTGTTCATACTCCCTCCTGCACGGCTAAGAGCCAATTATATAACAATAAATGGCGTTCCCATCAGCAGTCAGTAGTGCAATTAACCAGATATCAAACTCGCGGCGCTTTTGCCTATCTATCTAGCCAGCAGAAAGTATATGCACGCTTTAACTTGCAACAGACAAGCACCGACCGCTATCGGTTACTGCTGATCAATCCGCTTGGTAGCACAGAGATAGATCTCAAGGTGCAGCTGGGAAGTGCCCAGCTTATTAATAAACAAGGTAAACATTATGTTAGCGATAATCCGGAAGTCATCATACAAAAGTTAACCGGGATGATAATTCCGCTTAGCGAACTACGTCAGTGGTTAATTGGCCTACCTGGCGATACTACCGATTTTACTCTTAATTCTTGTGGCCACCTACGTACATTAACTTATAATAGTAAGAACGGACAAAGCTGGCGCCTAATCTATTTAAGTTACCATAACGATACGTTGCCGCACCTGCCGGCAAATATTGAATTGTATCAGGGCGATAAACGCATTAAATTAAAAATAGATAACTGGATTCTTTAACTTTAATAAAGTGCCAATTTCTGTCAACATTGGTTTAATTTCTCTATTATTGTATATTGCAAAAAGTTACCGCTTGGCGAACCGGTAGATAAGCTGCTATAATGTTGAGCAGCGTTACTGTAGTATTATAGCTGTGCCACAACTGCCTAGCGGCTCAGTAATTAATAAATTAATATGTTATATTAATACGGCAAAACTTCACTACTAGTATTAAAGTTAGTGCAATACCACCATACCTTATATAATCCGCAAGCCGAAGGTTATTTCATGCCAGATATAAAGCTTTTTGCTGGAAACGCCAGCCCTGAACTGGCAACAAATATTGCTAACCGTTTATATACTAGTCTAGGCAACGCTACAGTTAGCCGTTTCAGTGACGGCGAAGTTAGTGTGCAAATAGATGAAAACGTCCGCGGTGGCGATATTTTTATAATCCAGTCTACATGTGCGCCAACCAACGATAATCTAATGGAATTAGTAGTGATGGTTGATGCTCTACGTAGGGCTTCGGCTGGGCGCCTCACCGCTGTTATACCCTATTTTGGCTATGCCCGTCAGGATCGTCGCGTACGTTCAGCCCGCGTTCCGATTACCGCAAAAGTGGTCGCCGATTTTCTGTCAAGTGTAGGCATTGATCGCGTTCTGACGGTGGATCTGCACGCAGAACAGATTCAAGGCTTCTTCGATGTTCCAGTAGATAACGTCTTCGGCAGCCCGATTTTGTTGGAGGACATGCTCCAGCAAGATTTAGAAAGCCCGATAGTTGTGTCACCCGATATCGGAGGTGTGGTGCGTGCACGCGCGATTGCCAAACTGCTTAATGATACCGATATGGCGATTATCGATAAGCGCCGTCCACGCGCTAATGTATCGCAGATTATGAACATTATTGGTGATGTAGCAGGTCGCGACTGCATCTTAGTAGATGACATGATTGATACAGGGGGCACCTTGTGCAAAGCTGCTGAAGCGCTGAAAGAGCGTGGTGCTAAGCGGGTTTTTGCCTACGCTACACACCCTATCTTCTCCGGAAAAGCTTACCAAAATATAAAAACTTCAGTCATCGATGAAGTTATCGTATGTGATACTATTCCGCTAGATTCGTCTATTAAGGCGCTCCCTAACGTCCGCACACTAACCTTATCCGGCATGCTTGCCGAAGCCATCCGGCGGATTAGTAATGAAGAATCCATTTCGGCGATGTTCGAGCATTAAACAGGTGGATAGCTATGCTATATTGCTCCTTGTCCGAAGCTTTTTATGCTGCTGTCACTTGTTGCCATGTTAATTTTTAGATGACAGCACGAAGTGACGATCAAATTAATTGTTGGTCTGGCCAATCCAGACACCGAATACGCCGCGACCCGCCATAATGCGGGCGCCTGGTACATAGAAGTGCTTGCAAAATACCATAGGCAGTCTTTAAATGAAGAAAAAAAATTTTACGGCTATACTGCTAAGTTAACATTAGCAGGTAATAATGTTCGTTTGTTAGTGCCGACTACGTTCATGAACCTCAGCGGTAAAGCGGTAGCGTCGATGGCAAATTTTTATCGTATCGTACCAGAAGAGATTTTGGTGGCGCATGATGAACTTGATCTTTTGCCAGGCTCCGCACGTTTAAAATTTGGCGGCAGCCACGGAGGTCATAACGGCTTAAAAAATATTATTAACTGCCTAGGCAATAACCATTTCTACCGGCTGCGAATAGGTATCGGCCATCCGGGAGATAAAAAAAAAGTAGCCGACTTCGTGCTCAGTCAACCACCTATTGCCGAACAGCATCTGATTGATAGCACTATTAATGAAGCCGTGCACTACACTAGGAATATTTTCATCTACCAGGACGTTATTAACGCGATGACTCAACTACACGCTTACCAGGCTAGTTGAATTATAAATATTGAGTAATTAGTCATAAGCAAATTTTATATATAACGGGCGTCTATATTATGACTGGGAATAGGTGATATAATTATGGGTTTTAAATGCGGTATTGTAGGATTGCCAAATGTAGGCAAATCTACCTTGTTTAATGCGCTGACTAAAGCAGGTATTGAAGCTGCGAATTTCCCGTTTTGTACTATTAAGCCTAATATTGGCGTAGTGCCGATGCCTGATCCTCGTATAGATCAGCTAGCGAATATTGTCAAACCGCAGCGGATCGTTCCGACTACTATAGAATTTATTGATATCGCAGGCCTAATTAAAGGTGCCTACAAAGGTGAAGGGTTAGGTAATCAGTTTTTGACTAATATTCGCGAAACCGAAGCTATCGTTCACGTTGTGCGTTGTTTTGAAAATAACAACATCATCCATGTAGCAGGAAAAGTTTGCCCAGTAGAAGATATTAATGTAGTTAATACCGAACTGGCTCTAGCCGATCTTGAGGTATGCGAACGTGCTATATATCGGGGGCATAAACGCATCAAAGGTGGCGATCACAATGCACAGCGGGAGCTGGCGTTGCTGGAAAAATGTTTATTTCATTTAAGCAATAACGGCATGCTACGCACGCTGGAGCTGAGTGAAAAAGAAAAAAGCGCCCTGCGCTATCTGAGGTTTTTGACTCTAAAACCCACTATGTATATTGCCAACGTGAATGAACATTGTATTGATAACAACCCTTATATAGATGAAGTGCGCGCTATCACTGCCACCGAAGGTTCAGTGTTTGTTGCGGTATGTGCCGCGCTAGAGTCGGACATTGCAGAACTGGATGAAGAAGAACGTGATGAGTTTATGGCAGAGCTTAGTTTAGCTGAGTCAGGCCTAACTTGCGTTATTCAGGCTGGATATAAGTTATTAAATCTACATACTTTTTTTACTGTTGGGGTAAGAGAGGTGCGCGCCTGGACAATACCGGTAGGCGCTACTGCTCCGCAGGCAGCAGGGAAAATTCATACTGATTTTGATAAAGGATTTATCCGCGCCCAAACGATTTCCTTCACTGATTTCATCACTTACAAAGGGGAGCAAGGTGCTAAAAAAGCGGGCAGAATGCGCTTAGAAGGAAAAGATTATCTTGTCCAAGATGGGGATATAATAAATTTTTTATTCAATATCTAATTATATTTTTTATCTAACAGATATCTCCAGATAATTAATTATTGACGTATAATGGCGTCAATAGGTAGTATGCACTTGCATCCGGTGAGTAGCGCAGTTTGGTAGCGCAATACGTTCGGGACGTATAGGTCGGAGGTTCAAATCCTCTCTCACCGACAAAAATTATGTCTACTTCATTTAAGTTTTACGCCGCTATCGCTCGACCAGTCCGTGATATTATCGTTGCTGGCAGTCAGCCGGTCTAACACAACACTAGCAAAGCAAAAACTAAAAACTCAGATGCTTAATGCTGGCAATGCCTCAAGTGGCCAGCGCGATCGTACCGATACCACTAGATCAGCTGGCGTACCACCCTGCAGCCTTAACATTCCAGCATAAGCAATCATCGCGCCGTTATCGGTACAAAACTCAGGACGGGCATAAAAAACTTCACCTCCATGCTTACGCATCATGTTACTAAAGCTGGTGCGTAGGGTTTGGTTAGCACTGACACCTCCGGCAATTACCAGCCGCTCAAAACCAGTTAATTTCAACGCACGCTGACATTTGATCATCAGTGTCTCAACAACTGCTTCCTCAAAGGCCCGAGCCACGTCAGCGCGCGTCTGGGGATCATCAGCGCTGGCACGAATGGTATTGGCAGCGAAGGTTTTAAGCCCAGAAAAACTAAACGATAATCCCGGCTGGCTAGTCATCGGACGCGGAAACTTGTAACGCCCCGCCATGCCATGCTGCGCGAGGCGCGACAGCATCGGCCCACCAGGATAATCCAGCCCCAACAGCTTTGCGGTTTTATCGAATGCCTCACCAGCAGCGTCGTCAATAGACTCCCCCAGCAACTGATATTCACCGATGCCGGTCACTGCAATAAGCTGCGTATGGCCGCCGGAAACCAGCAGCGCCACAAATGGAAAAGCCGGCGGATGCTTCTCTAGCATTGGCGCTAGCAAATGCCCTTCCATGTGGTGAACAGCTATGGCTGGAACCTGCCATGCATAAGCCAGAGCACGGCCGACGGTCGCACCTACCATCAGCATTCCTACTAATCCCGGTCCCGCAGTATAGGCAACTCCATCAATCTCTGCCGCCTGTAGCCCAGACTGGGCCAGAGCGGCTTGAATCAGCGGCACGGTTTTACGTATATGATCGCGCGAAGCTAGTTCAGGGACCACGCCACCATAATCGGAGTGCAGTTTTACCTGGCTATACAGCTGATTGGCCAGTAAACCCTGAGATTCATCGTAAATCGCAACGCCTGTTTCATCGCAGGAAGTCTCAATACCTAATATGCGCATATCAGTACTACCTTTTGATTGTATTCTCAATTGTTATCATTTTATATTAATCTTAGTTTATCATATTCAGCATGAGCCGGTATAAATCGAGGAGACGTTAGTCGCTCTTTAGATTAACTGTAATGAACATTTTTTATCGTCTATTCCGTACAAATCCGTAAAAATTTCTTATCTTTGTATAGATAAATTTACTGTTTGCCTGGTAAAAAGTTAGTTATGATCTAACTGATATTAGTATGTTCGAGATAATCTACTGTCCATAGGACAAAGATTATGCAGTAAGACTAACTATCCAAAGGAGGATAGGATGTAAGTAACAAATAAATTCTTTTAGTTTTAAAAAAATTGCTGGTAAAGTAAAGATAAGCATAAAATATGATTTTATTCGAGGTGAAAAACACATGCCGGTAATTAAAGTACGTGAAAACGAGCCTTTCGACGTAGCACTGCGTCGCTTCAAGCGTTCCTGCGAAAAAGCTGGTATTCTGGCCGAAGTTCGTCGTCGTGAGTTCTATGAAAAACCAACAACCCAACGTAAGCGCGCTAAAGCTTCCGCTATTAAGCGTCAGGCCAAAAAACTGGCTCGTGATAACTCACGACGTACTCGTCTGTATTGATTTTTTTTTTGAAGTATTACTCATCTAACCCCAACCGAAGGATTAGACGGCTTGTTGTCGTTTAAATGCTTATCTGACCTGACAGGGCTTATGGCTGGAAGAATCCCACGTTTCTTTATCAAAGATTTGTTGGCGCGAACCGACATCATCGATCTAATTAATTCGCGGCTAATGCTCAAAAAGCAGGGCAAAAATTTTTATGCTTGCTGTCCATTCCATCATGAAAAAACTCCATCGTTTACCATTAACGGAGAAAAGCAGTTTTATCATTGCTTCGGTTGCGGCGCTCATGGTAATGCCATCGACTTTCTGATGAATTATTATCATTTAGAGTTTATTGAATCAATTGAGGAGCTAGCGTCACAGTATGGCTTAGAAGTTCCCCACGAACAAGGTTCAGGACATAATCAGCAAGAGCGCCATCAGCGGAAAAATTTGTATCAGCTGATGGAAAAACTGAGCGGTTTCTATCAACGCCTGTTACAGGCGCCAACGGCTTCTTCCGCCCGTTACTATTTGCAAAAGCGCGGATTAAGCGAAACGGTCATTACAAACTTTGCCATCGGCTTCGCACCGTCAGGCTGGTATAACGTCATTAAGCAGTTCGGACACACGGCGGAGAAACGCACCTTACTCAACAAGGTCGGCATGCTGGTTATTAACGACAATGGACGCACGTATGACCGATTTCGCGAACGTATCATGTTTCCCATTCGAGACAAACTTGGGCGAGTTATTGCCTTTGGCGGGCGCATCATAGTAGGCAATGGCCAGCCGAAATATCTTAACTCGCCGGAAACTGAGATTTTCCATAAGGGTCGCCAGCTCTACGGGCTATACGAAGCTCAACAGCAGCACTCAAAATTATCTAGGCTGCTAGTAGTTGAAGGTTATATGGACGTTGTAGCCCTGGCACAATTTGGCATTGATTATGCGGTGGCATCGCTGGGCACCTCAACCACTGCTGATCATATACAATTTATTTACCGCGTTACCGATCGTATAATTTGCTGCTATGATGGCGATCGTGCAGGGCGCGAAGCAGCTTGGCGAACTCTGGAAAACGCGCTGCTTTACATGACAGACGGTCGGCAGTTGCATTTTATGTTTTTGCCAGAGGGGGAAGATCCCGATATATTAGTGCGTAAAATCGGTAAAAAAGAGTTTGAACAGCGTATTGAACGAGCGCAGCCGCTGTCAACGTTTTTATTTGAAACGCTGATGCCGAAGGTCGATTTAAGCAGCCCAGATGGGCGCGCCAAGCTAAGTGCGCTGGCGCTACCGCTGATAGATCGGGTGCCTGGAGAGACGTTACGCCTTTATCTACGTCAGCAATTAGGGATGAAACTTGGCATCCTCGACGACTCTCAACTGGAGAAACTGCTGCCAAAGGCGACGATGAAGGCAAATATTTCACCTTTACCACAGATCAAACGCACAACTATGCGTATCCTGATAGGATTACTGATTCAATACCCGTGGCTGTCCGCCTTTGTACCACCGATGTTGCAGGGTCTGGAGCAGGCAAACCTTCCTGGCGTACCGCTGTTTATTGAATTAGTGCAGGCCTGCCAGGCCCAGCCCGGTTTAACTACCGGCCAACTACTGGAGTATTACCGTGAGAATAAATCTCACCTCCAGCTTGAAACTCTAGCAACCTGGAACCACATGATTGTTGATGAGATGATCAAACCAATGTTTATTGATGCCCTGGCAAGCCTTTACGACTCCTTACTTGAGCATCGCCAGGAAGGGCTTATTGCCCGCGATCGGACCCATGGATTGACGACTGCAGAGCGTCAAGAGCTTTGGTCGTTAAATCAAGCTTTAGCGAAAAAATCTACTAAATGACAAGGATTAAAGGCTCTGCGCAATGTGCAACAGTCCAATCTATTGGGTACTCTAACCAACACCGAATATTCTTCTGAAGTGTGGATACTGTCTTATGGAGCAAAACTCGCAGTCACAGCTTAAGCTACTTATAACACGTGGTAAGGAGCAAGGCTATTTAACCTTTGCTGAGGTAAATGACCATCTGCCAGATGATATCGTCGACTCTGATCAGGTAGACGATATAATCCAGATGATAAATGACATGGGTATCCAGGTGATGGAAGAAGCACCGGATGCCGATGATCTACTGCTAGCCGAAACCACTGCCGATGCAGACGAAGATGCTGCAGAAGCAGCCGTGCAGGTCCTGTCCAGTGTGGAAGCTGAAATTGGACGTACTACTGATCCAGTACGCATGTATATGCGAGAGATGGGCACTGTAGAGCTTCTTACCCGCGAAGGAGAAATTGATATTGCTAAACGTATCGAAGATGGTATCAACCAAGTGCAATGCTCGGTCGCTGAGTATCCTGAAGCTATTACCTATTTATTGGAGCAGTACGACCGCGTCGAGTCTGGCGAGGCGCGTCTTTCCGACCTAATCACCGGATTTGTCGACCCTAATGCGGAAGAAGACATTGTTTCTACTGTGCTCAACATTGGAGCAGAACTTGCCGCTGAAAAAATAGATGATAATAATGAAGATGATGAAGAGGATGGCGTTGAGGATAGTTCAGATGACGATAACAGCATCGATCCTAAGCTAGCGCGCCAGAAATTCGTTGAATTACGTGAGCAGTACGAAATTACCCGCAACGTCATCAAAACTAACGGCCGTAGTCACGCTAAATCTGCTCACGAGATTAAGAATCTTTCTGATGTGTTCAAACAATTTCGCCTAGTGCCGAAACAGTTCGATTATTTAGTAAATAATATGCGTGCAATAATGAATCTTATACGTACTCAGGAACGTTTGATCATGAAGCTGTGTGTGGAAATCAGTAAAATGCCAAAAAAAAACTTTATCACGCTGTTTGCTGGTAATGAAACGAGTGAAAGCTGGTTTAATACCGCGCTGAATATGGCCAAGCCGTGGTCGGAAAAACTACACGAGGTAGATGAAGATGTGCATCGTAGCCTGCAAAATCTGTGTCAGATTGAAGAAGAAACCGGTCTAACCATAGAGCAGGTAAAAGATATCAATCGTCGTATGTCCATAGGAGAAGCCAAAGCTCGGCGCGCCAAAAAAGAGATGGTAGAAGCTAACTTACGTTTAGTTATCTCTATTGCTAAAAAATATACTAACCGTGGCCTACAGTTTCTCGATTTGATCCAAGAGGGCAATATTGGCCTGATGAAGGCAGTGGATAAATTTGAATATCGTCGTGGCTATAAGTTTTCCACCTATGCTACTTGGTGGATCCGCCAAGCCATTACCCGCTCTATCGCTGATCAGGCACGTACCATCCGAATTCCGGTACATATGATTGAGACAATTAACAAACTTAACCGTATTTCTCGTCAGATATTACAGGAAATAGGGCGAGAGCCAACGCCGGAAGAATTAGCGGAACGCATGCTGATGCCAGAAGATAAAATCAGAAAAGTATTAAAAATAGCTAAAGAACCTATCTCAATGGAAAACCCCATCGGGGACGATGAAGATTCCCATCTAGGGGATTTTATCGAAGATACTACCCTCGAACTGCCGATAGATTCAGCCACCTCGGAAAGCCTGCGTTCAGCGACTCATGATGTCCTGGCCGGACTTACTGCGCGTGAAGCCAAGGTTCTGCGTATGCGGTTCGGTATCGATATGAATACTGACCATACTCTGGAAGAGGTTGGTAAGCAGTTCGATGTTACCCGCGAACGTATCCGTCAGATAGAAGCGAAAGCGCTGCGTAAGCTTCGCCATCCCAGTCGGGCGGAAGTTCTGCGTAGCTTTCTAGATGATTGATGATTAATGCACCATGCACATGGTTATCAGCTTGTTAATAGCAACCCAAACTCAGCTGCGAAAACTGTAACTAATTTCAAATTTATAAGCATATTTTTTTGAACAAAAAAATTATTGCTGAAGTTATTAAAATATACTAATCTAAGCTAGTATTTTGGCCCCTTAGCTCAGTGGTTAGAGCAGGCGACTCATAATCGCTTGGTCGCTGGTTCAAGTCCAGCAGGGGCCACTATTTTTATTAACTCTCTTCTATCTCTCTAGAGTTAGAACTGGAAGCATCGCTTGTTCAAAACTTTCACCAAGCAATCTAATAATAGATGATGATTTTTTGCTGCCGACTATTGCTTGGCCAGCAGCAGCCTTACATATAATTTTTTATTTTAAGTTATTTTAAGCGATCACCTTGGTAACAATGCCGGCGCCAATAGTACGACCTCCTTCACGGATAGCAAAACGCAGTCCGTCGTCCATAGCAATGGGCGCCATCAGGTTAACCACCATTTTGATGTTGTCGCCAGGCATAACCATTTCTACGTTTTCCGGCAGTTCGATGGTGCCAGTCACATCCGTAGTACGGAAATAGAACTGCGGACGGTAACCTTTAAAAAAAGGTGTATGGCGACCGCCTTCATCTTTGCTTAAAATATATACCTCTGATTCGAACTGGGTGTGCGGCTTGATTGAACTAGGCTTGGCTAGTACTTGCCCACGCTCTACATCGTCACGCTTAGTGCCACGCAGTAGCACGCCCACGTTCTCACCAGCACGGCCTTCGTCCAGTAGCTTACGGAACATTTCGACGCCAATACAGGTGGTTTTAACGGTATCTTTAATACCGACAATTTCTACTTCGTCACCAACTTTAACGATGCCGCGCTCTACACGTCCGGTTACCACGGTACCGCGTCCAGAAATAGAGAAAACGTCTTCTATCGGCAGCAGGAATGGCTTATCAATGGCGCGTTCTGGTTGCGGAATATAGCTGTCCAACGCTTTGGCGAGCTCGATGATTTTTTTTGTCCATATTTCATCCCCTTCTAGGGCTTTTAGCGCAGAGCCACGGATAATTGGGGTATCGTCACCAGGAAAGTCATACTGAGATAGCAGCTCGCGTACTTCTATTTCTACTAGTTCCAGCAGTTCTTCGTCATCTACTATGTCGCATTTATTCAGGAACACGATGATGTAAGGAACGCCTACCTGACGACCAAGTAGGATATGCTCGCGGGTCTGCGGCATTGGGCCGTCGGTGGCTGCAACTACTAGGATTGCTCCGTCCATCTGGGCTGCACCAGTGATCATGTTTTTCACGTAGTCGGCGTGTCCCGGGCAGTCTACATGCGCATAGTGACGGGTAGGGGTATCGTATTCAACGTGAGAGGTGTTGATAGTTATACCCCGCGCCTTTTCTTCTGGCGCGTTATCGATCTGGTCAAAAGCGCGCGCGTTTCCGCCATAGGCTTTGGCAAGAACGGTGGTAATGGCAGCGGTAAGGGTCGTTTTACCATGATCAACGTGGCCGATAGTACCGACGTTAACGTGTGGTTTTCTGCGTTGAAACTTTTCTTTAGACATCGATTGTCCCTCTAAGACACGAATATATCGGTGGTATCACACCACATCAACTAGGCAATATGCCTACTGACTTTATTTTCTGACAGACAAAGATAGTAAGTGGTGCTGATAGGCAGATTCGAACTGCCGACCTCACCCTTACCAAGGGTGTGCTCTACCAGCTGAGCTATACCAGCATAACCAGCATATTGGAGCGGGCAGTGGGAATCGAACCCACATCATCAGCTTGGAAGGCTGAGGTAATAACCGTTATACAATGCCCGCATATTAGAACCCAGCTATCTAATGTTTCCGTAGCTTATAAAATAAAGCTTATCTTACTTATATTGATTATTGGTTAATGTTGCACATCATTATTTGATGTAAATTTGGTGGTGGGGGAAGGATTCGAACCTTCGAAGTCTATGACGGCAGATTTACAGTCTGCTCCCTTTAGCCGCTCGGGAACCCCACCAATTTTTTTGGTGCCAGCAGAAGGAGTCGAACCCTCGACCTACTGATTACAAATCAGTTGCTCTACCAACTAAGCTATGCTGGCAACAAGTTATGTACATTTTAGGTAGAGTGGAAGACCTATGCAACAAAAAATTTTATAAATTAAATTAAACTTAAATTAGCTTATTAAAAGCTAGCGTACCAGTTACCCCGGTAAAAGGCGCTTGAGCATGACGTCGCGCCTAGCAGGCCGGTAGCACAAAGCCTATAAACTGCGCAATGTTATTTCCCCGCCTAAGTATGCGCTCATCTCGCCTTGTTGCTCCAGCAGCAAAGCGCCATGAGCATCGATGCCGCGTGCAATACCATTGATCTCTTGGTTACCTATCAAGAGCTTCACAGGTTGGTTAAATAAATTATCCAGTGCCTGCCAGCGGGAGTCAAACGGGACTAAGCCGTTACACTCGAATTGCTGCAACGTCTGACGCAGCTCATCGGTCAACTCGGTGACTAGAGCATTGCGATCGATAGCGATTCCTGCCTCTTGTAGATTAATCCAGCCTTGATTGATACTAGTGGGCTCACGCATCATTAGGTTCATTCCTATTCCTATCACGACATGCGCGACATCACCATTCTTCCCGGAAACTTCCACTAAGATACCGGCTAGTTTGCGATCATCTAGATAAAGATCATTCGGCCATTTGATGCGTACACCCTCTGCTCCTAGACGCTGTAGAACTTCCGCCATCACGATACTTACCATTAGACTCAGACCGATAGCCGCATGACCATGTTTAAACCGCCAATAAATGGATAAATATAAATTGTTACCAAATGACGATATCCACTGTCTGCCACGCCGTCCGCGTCCCTGTGTCTGATATTCGGCTACACAGGCATCGCCTGGTTGCAAGGAGCCGATACGCTCAATTAGATACTGATTAGTTGAATGAATTACCGGTAGAACTGTTAGCCGTCCCCCCGGGAGCCGCGTACGGATTGTGGCCTCATCCAACAATTGCAGTGGCTCGTGCAGATAATAGCCCTTACCGGACACGGTAGAGACATCCACACCCCAGTCGCGTACCGTTTGGACATGTTGATGAATGGCGAAGTCGCTTATCCCCAGCGTCTCTTTAACCTGTTGGTTTGAATGAAATTTGCCGTCAGACAATAAGCTAATAAGCTTCAGGAGGATACTGATGTTTTTGATGTCTTTCATGCTATAACTCTCAGCGCATCCACCTCTCCCTTGGCCCCAATAAAACGCACCTCTGGTTCCAACCAGAGGTCAAAGCGCTGCGCGACCTGTTGGCGAACGTGGCGTGCCAGAGCGACGATATCCCAGCCAGTGGCATTATAGGCATTAACCAAAACCAGTGCTTGTTTATCATGTACAGCCGTCCCACCAAGCCGATAGCCTTTTAGTTTACAGCGCTCGATTAGCCAGCCTGCTGCTAACTTTACCCTACTGTTCGGCTGGAAATAATAGGGGGCGTCTGGATAACGTTGCAGCAGTTTTTCTGCTCCCTGTGCGTCAATTATAGGGTTTTTAAAAAAACTACCGGCATTACCGGCTAACGCTGGATCAGGCAGTTTACTGCAGCGCATCGCACATATTGCAGTGTAAATCTGACGGGGAGTAACATTACCGATATTAAGTAGGGTTAAGTCTCCATAATCTAGGACTGGTCTCCAGGCCTTGGCGAGCCGCAGACCAACTGCAACAATCACGTTGTGTTCACGTAAATCGTGTTTAAAAATACTATCACGGTAGTTAAATTCACATTCGTTCGAGCTCAGGCGACGTTTAACTCCGGTTTTGAGCTGTATTATATCAACATATTCACATAACTGCGCCAACTCAACGCCATAGGCACCGATATTTTGAATCGGTGCAGAGCCTACACAACCAGGAATCATGGCCAGGTTTTCTAACCCGGTTATTTGATAATCCAGACAAGTAGTTACCAAATCATGCCATACCTCGCCGGCGCCAACATGCAAGTACCAAGCATCGGCGTTCTCGCGAATCATGATACCCGCTATTCGGTTAAGCAACACGGTACCGTCATAATCTTCTAAAAACAGCACATTGCTTCCGCTACCCAGAACTAACGCTGGCATATTATTCTCCGTAGCTCTACGCCATAGCGTTACTAGTTCCTTTTCTGTACGCACCGCTGCCACGCACTGTGCTCGTACATCTATGGCGAAGGTATTTAGAGGCTTTAGCGCTGCCTTATTTATCAACATATCTTCATTTTTCATTGAAGAACATTAGTTTGATTGGTCAACATTGCTTAACCTATTGCGGGGTAAAAACAGAGCTAAAATTACTGTCAGATAAACTCATTATTTTATACCTAAATTTATTAGGCAATACCTAGCTATTTGGTGAGTATTGGTTTTTACGTTTACGATGAAGTTTACATTAGGAATATTATATCTTTTTTTAATTGCAGCATTAAAATGGATCTATACCAAACAAAGCATATCACCAGGCAGTCTTAAGCATAAGACTTAAGATTTCTACTATGGTAAAATTAATTTTATTGTACTGTTAACCTGAACCATATCGATAAAACAATTATTTTAACCTTTTTTAAAAAACTTAAAATTAAATTTTAAAGTTTAAAGTAAAAAATATTTTTATATGCTAAATAACATTTATGAATTACGTTAGGTTAATAAATTAATCCTAATTGCTCATGATTAATTGAGTACTCTAAGTTAATTAGACTAAATTAGACTCAATGAGAACATTGTTATAATTTTAAAAATTATCAGGACTAGGACTAAGTAAGCTATGATTAATAATCCGTTACTGAACTCGTATACTTTACCCCCATTTTCCGCTATTTGTCCTGAACATATTGTGCCAGCGGTACAGGCTGCACTCCAAAATTGCTATAAAACTATCGAGCAGGTAGTAGCACAGCCTAGCCCTTTTACTTGGGACAATCTTTGCCAGCCGCTAGCTGAAGCTGATGACCGTTTAAACCAGATTTGTTCATTAGTAAGCCATTTGCATGCAGTAAAAAATAGCCAAGCGCTGCGCGAAGCTTATAAGAACAGCCTGCCGCTATTGTCTGAATATAGTACCTGGTCAGGACAACACAGCGGCCTCTACCAGGCTTATCGTAATTTACGCGATAACCAGAATTACGCCGAATTAAGCTTGGCGCAAAAAAAATCGGTAGATAACATGCTGCGCGATTTTGAATTATCTGGCATCGGTTTGCCAGCAAAGCACCAGCAGCGTTACGGGCAAATAGTTGCTCGATTGTCAGAGCTCAGTTCAGACTACAGCAATAACTTGCTGGATGCTTCCATGGGGTGGAATAAATTAGTTACTGATGAACAAGCACTCGCTGGTATGCCGGAGAGTGCACTTGCTACTGCCCGTGCTCAGGCGCAGGCGTGTGAACAAGAAGGATGGTTACTAACATTAGATATTCCCAGTTATCTGCCGGTGCTTACTTACTGTGATAACGCCGCACTACGCGAAGAGCTTTATCGTGCGTATAACACACGCGCCTCAGATCAAGGACCGAACGCAGGAAAATGGGATAACGGCCCTATAATAAGCGCAATTATGGAATTGCGCCATGAATTGGCGCAACTATTGGGTTTTAACAGTTATGCCGATAAGTCGTTAGCCACTAAAATGGCGCAAGATCCGCAACAGGTTTTAGCTTTTCTCACCGATCTGACCAAGCGTGCGCGCATACAGGGACAGAAAGAGCTAGCCCAGCTGCGCGCTTTTGCCCAACGCCATTTCGGTCGGGATAATCTAGATCCCTGGGATCTACTTTACTATAGCGAAAAACAAAAACAGTATCTTTTTTCTATTAATGATGAGCAATTGCGTCCATATTTTCCTGAGCAACGAGTTTTAAGCGGCCTATTTGAAGTGGTAAAACGTCTCTACGAGATTACCATTCAAGAGTGCAAAGATGTCGATACATGGCACCCAGATGTTCGCTTCTTTAACATTGTTAATACGCACAGCGAGCTATGCGGTAGCTTTTACTTAGACTTGTACGCCCGCGACAATAAAATCGGTGGTGCTTGGATGGATGACTGCGTTAAGATGATGCGCCAAGGCGATGGCAAGCTGCAAAAACCAGTGGCCTATATTACCTGTAACTTCAACCGACCGATTAACGATAAACCAGTTCTATTGAACCACAATGAAGTTACTACATTATTTCACGAGTTTGGTCATGGCTTGCACCATATGTTGACTAGTATCGATACCCCAGGTGTATCTGGGATCAGCGGCGTTCCATGGGATGCGGTCGAACTTCCTAGTCAGTTAATGGAAAACTATTGTTGGCAGCATGAAGCTCTTACGTTTATCTCAGGCCATTATGAAACCGGAGAGCCACTGCCTGATAACTTATTGAATAAACTTATAAAAACAAAAAATTATCAGGCGGCGTTGTTTATATTGCGTCAGTTGGAGTACGGTCTGTTTGATTTCCTGATACATTATAAATCTTGTTCTGTTCATGGCACGCGAGTACTAGAAACCCTAGCGGAGGTGAAAGAACAGGTGGCATTAGTTCCGATCGTGCCTTGGGAGCGCTTCCCTAATACCTTTAGCCATATTTTTTCTGGAGGGTATGCAGCAGGCTACTATAGCTATCTGTGGGCAGACGTGCTTGCAGCAGATGCCTGGTCGCGCTTTGAGGAGGAGGGAATTTTTAATCGCAACACTGGCGAATCATTTTTTGAGCATATTCTTTCACGTGGTGGTTCAGAAGAACCAATGGTGTTGTTTAAACGTTTTCGCGGGCGTGAGCCGCAACTAGAAGCTATGTTGCGCCATTACGGCATTAATAAATCATGTTAAGCGCCATTTTTTTAAGTAGTGAAAGTGAAGTTGAGTTCGATAAAACCAAGCTACAAACGCTAGCAGCGCGTTGGGGATTAGTTAATGATTCCCAGGCTAAGATGGCGCTAGTGATAACGCCAGCTCGGCTGGAGCTACGAAAACTGGACGAGCCGAAGCTGGGCGCTATTTCCGTGGACTTCCTGAGCGGCGCTATGCTGCACCGCCGTCGCTATGGCGGTGGACGCGGAGAAGCTGTGGCCAAGGCGGTTGGTGTGAAAGGCCAATATTTACCGGATGTGGTCGACGCTACCGCCGGTCTTGGGCGGGATGCGTTTGTGCTCGCTTGTTTGGGCTGTCGGGTGCGGATGTTTGAACGACATCCGGTAGTGGCTGCACTGCTAGAGGATGGACTGCGGCGCGCCTATGCCGATGCCGAGTTTGGCCCTTGGCTACGAAAGCGCCTGATATTACAATATTGCTCAAGTTTAACTGCGCTGGCGCGGCTGATGCCGCGGCCTGACGTAGTCTACCTGGATTCAATGTTTCCCCCCCGGCAAAAAAGCGCGCTAGTAAAAAAAGAAATGAGAATATTTCAGACGTTGGTAGGAGCAGATTATGACGCCGATGGTTTGCTGGCACCAGCACGGGCTATAGCGCGGTGCCGGGTAGTTGTAAAACGGCCAAATTGTACCCGCCCTATGGCGGGAGTAGAGGCGCATGCGTCTATCAATACTAAAAGTCATCGTTTCGATATTTATCAGCCACAAACGTGACCTTTATTGTAGTAGTACTACAGTGTAGGTTGTTATATTAATATGAGCTTCAATATTAGCAAATACAAGCTACCAGCCAGTATAATAGCCACAGGTAGCGTTAATACCCAAGCCATCAAAATATGTTTTATTGTCTTGCCTTGTACGCCGCTACCATCAACCAGCATAGTACCGGTTACCGCTGATGACAAAACATGGGTAGTTGACACCGGCATGCCGGTATAGCTGGCGATACAGATGGATACTGCCGCGGTCATCTGCGCCGACAGTCCCTGAGCATAGGTCAGGTCTTGTTTACCGATCTTCTCACCAATGGTGGTGGAGATCCGACGCCAGCCAATCATGGTTCCTAACGACAGCGCCAGAGCGACGGCAATAATAATCCATATTGGCGCATACTCAACCATATCCAATAAATCCTGGCGCAGCTTACTCAATAAGCGCTTATCCATAGTGGACGTTTCCGGAAACTTAGCCACTTTATCAGCAGTGTCGGCAATACAAATCAGCAGGTAACGAACGTAAGAGCGCTCTTCCGGATTTAATTGCTCATAACTGTTAAGTTTGCCAAACAGTAATAAAGCTCTATTAATAGCTATTAGAGCGTTAGACAGATTACAGGAAAACTCCTTACTTCCTGCATGAGCCTGACTATTCGCTAATTTGGCGCTACTATCGGCCGATAGTAACAGAGGCGAACCACTGTTGGCAGTAGCGGTATTTACTGCCCCTAGAGGAGGAGGTGTTATCTGCTCATTATAATCGATGACGTGAAATAAGGAGCTATGATGCTGGATGTAGTATTGCTGTAAATAATTTATGGCATCTCTGGTGCGGCTAATATCGTAACTGCTGGCGTTCATATTAACCACAAAACCCGCTGGAGCAACCCCTATAAGCATCACCATAATAAGTCCGATACCTTTCTGACCGTCGTTAGCGCCATGAGAAAAGCTTACCCCGACGGCAGAAATGATTAGGGCGATGCGGGTCAAAAATGGTGGTTGACTCTTGCCATCTTGTTTTTCTCGTTCTACAGGCGTTAAATGAAGACGCTGGCGCTTTTGGGTGTTACTCAAGGAGTAGTGGCGCAGGATCAATACCATCGCCCCAGCTAGCACCAATCCTACTACCGGCGATATGATAAGCGACAAAAAAATTTCAATTAATTTAGGAGTGTTCAGTGCCTGCATCACTGAGTTATCACTTACTAGTGCATTGGTCAGACCAATTCCTATGATAGCCCCAATAAGGGTGTGCGAGCTAGAAGCTGGTAAACCGAAATACCAGGTACCAAAATTCCACAAGATTGCCGCTAGTAGCATAGCAAATATCATTGCCAGGCTATGAGCAGAGCTCACATTAAGCAATACATCGGTTGGCAAGAGATGAACGATGGTATAGGCCACGCTCAACCCTCCCATCCATACTCCAATAAAATTAAATACGCCAGACATGGCGCTCGCTAGTTGCGAGCGTAAGGCACGGGTGTATATGACGATTGCCACGGCATTTGCGGTATCGTGAAAACCATTTATCGCTTCATACACCAAGACAAAAATTAATGCGAGCACCAACATTAAACCAGTCTTGAGTTCCAGGCCAGTAAATAAATGTAGCATAAAGCATTACGCCATTGTTTAGATATTAATAGGCCGTATTCTCCGCAACAACATAAACAACATAGCCGTTGGAAAACATATAAATTAAAAATAGACATTGTACTGACAAATAGAAGATTTTATCTAATCTAGCAATGTTATTGCTCACAATGTTATTTATCACAGCAATAGCAAGATAATTATGTTGCAGTTTTGTTATATTATACTGAGTCAGTACTCGGTCAGTAATACTATTTACGGTCATAATTCAAGAATATATCCAAGAAAATAACTAGAGTAAATTAATAGGGGTGGGCCATCGATTGGCCGCCGTAGCTGATCAGCAATAACCGTAATTCATCAGTCGATGATAGCGACGGTCGAGTAATTCTTCTTCGCTGAGACTATCCAGCTCAGACAAATCAGCTAGCAATTGTGCCTTCAGCGAGGCAGCAACAGCGGGAACATCGCGATGGGCACCTCCCAATGGCTCGGGCACGATACTATCTATCAGCTTCAGCTCTTTCAGCCTAGCAGCGATAATGCCCATAGCTTCGGCTGCGATTGGCGCCTTATCTACGTTCTTCCACAAAATGGAGGCACAGCCTTCTGGAGAGATGACAGAATAGGTGCTGTACTCTAGCATGTTAACCTTATCGCCCACGCCAATTGCTAGTGCGCCGCCGGAGCCTCCCTCACCTATCACGGTGCAAATCACTGGGATGCGCAAGCCTGACATTTCACGCAAATTTTTGGCAATAGCCTCAGATTGGCCGCGCTCTTCAGCTCCAACTCCGGGATATGCGCCCGGGGTATCAATAGAAGTTAGCAGCGGCATTTTAAAACGGTCGGCCATTTTCATTAGCCGCAGCGCTTTTCGATAGCCTTCCGGTGCTGGCATACCGAAGTTGCGGCGGATCTTATCTTTAGTTTCACGACCTTTCTGATGGCCGATGATCATGACGGGCCGTGTATCTAGGCGAGCGATGCCGCCGACGATGGCTTTATCATCAGCATAGGCGCGATCGCCAGCCAATTCGTCAAAATCGGTGAAGATATGCCGGATATAATCCAACGTATAGGGACGCATCGGGTGCCTCGCAAGCTGGGCAATTTGCCAGGCCCCTAGATCGGAGAAAATTTTATGGGTCAACTCAATACTTTTTTTGCGTAGGCGCTGTACCTCTTCGTCTAGATTAATATCTAATTTTTTATCTTGGCGACTGACTACAGTCAGCGAGTCAATTTTCGCTTCCAGATCTACAATAGGCTGCTCAAAATCAAGAAAATTCAGACTCATATTTTTCCTATAATCAATATGCTAATTTAACCTGTTCAGTACCCACAAGCGTGCGCAAATCATTCAGCAAACGGTCAGTTGGTGTCACTAGCCAGGGGGAGGGGGCACCCCAAAGCATAACCGTGCGCGTGCATTCTGCCGTCGATAATAAATATGTACTGGAATTGTTCCTGATCGATGGGGTTCCAACATCGATGGGTTCCAACGATAAACGGAGACGGTTTAACGGTTTAAAAGCTGGTCATCAATACTGCTAGTATTTTTTCACGTGCCTAGCTGATATCTATTAGTTTGCAGGCGGTCATCTTAAGGCCACCGTTAAAATCATCAAAGCTGATCTGTCCTTGAGCGATAAGAATACGGTATTTTTTTAGCAAATGCTGGTATTTTTTGAGTGCATTTTTAAATAGCATCACGTCCAACCGACCGGACTGATCATCAAGGGTACAAACTCCTATCCGGTTACCGTGCTTGGTGACTGTGACGCGTGCCGACAGTACTAATCCTCCCGCGGTAGCCATCTTCCCGCGTTCAGTTGGCTGCATATCTTTCAGACGCACACCGTCCGTATAGCGTTCTATCTCGTGTAAATACTGAGTGATAGGATGGCCAGTTAAATACTGGCCAAGCGTCTCGCACTCGCCGTCTAGTAATACCTGTTCCGGCCAGGGCGAGACAGTACTGTAAGAGGCTTCTACTGCTTCAGGCTTATCCGCCAATACGCCGAACATATCCCCTTGCCCGATTGCCTTGGCCTTGGTGTGCTGCTCAGCAGCTTTGAGCGCTTTGCTAAGTGAATTCATCATCGCCGCACGGTGTGGTCCTAAGCGGTCGAAGGCGCCGGACATAATTAGCTTCTCCAGTACCCGGCGGTTAAGTTTTTTGATATTGGTACGCGCACATAAATTGAATAATTCAAGAAAAGGGCCATCGTTATTACGAGCTTCGATCATGGCCTCAATAGGTCCCTTGCCAACCCCTTTAATAGCACCGATGCCATAAACTATCTCTCCCTCGTCGTTAACGTGAAAATGATATTGGCCAATGTTAATGTCTGGTGGTAGAACTTTGATCCCCATGCGCAGACATTCATCCACTAACCCAACCATCTTATCGGTATTGTCCATATCGGCGGTCATTACTGCAGCCATAAATTCAGCAGGATAATGGGCTTTCAACCACAATGTCTGATAAGACACCAATGCATAGGCGGCAGAATGAGATTTATTAAAACCGTAACCAGCAAATTTCTCTAGTAAATCAAAGATTTTTATTGCTAGTTTGCCATCTATGCCGATACGCTGAGCGCCGGCTTTGAACACTGAACGCTGTTTAGCCATCTCCTCTGGTTTCTTTTTACCCATTGCGCGGCGTAATATATCCGCGCCCCCCAAAGTGTATCCTGCCAACACCTGGGCAATTTGCATTACCTGTTCTTGATATAAAATAATGCCATAAGTTGACTCAAGCACCGGCTGCAATGATTCGTGTTGCCACTCTATATCGGGGTAAGAGATAGCTTCACGGCCGTGCTTACGGTCGATGAAATTATTCACCATACTAGACTGTAGCGGTCCTGGTCTGAACAGTGCCACTAACGCTATCATGTCCTCGAAACAATCCGGTTGCAAACGCTTGATTAAATCCTTCATCCCCCGCGATTCTAACTGAAATACCGCTGTAGTTTCGGAGCGCTGTAGCATATCAAAACTTTTCTGATCATTTAACGGTATTGCGGCGATATCGATAGGCGCCAACCTATAGCGCTCGCGCCGGAGGTTAATCATTTCCAGCGCCCAGTTAATGATAGTTAAGGTGCGCAAACCAAGAAAGTCAAACTTGACCAGGCCCGCATATTCCACATCGTTTTTATCAAACTGGGTAACCGGATGATTTCCTTCAGAATCACAATAAATTGGAGAGAAATCAGTAATTTTGGTGGGCGCAATTACTACGCCTCCAGCATGCTTGCCCACGTTACGTGTCACTCCTTCGAGTTTACGCGCCATATCAATTAGCGCTTTGATCTCCTCGTCGGAACTATAGAGTGCCTGCAGCTGCGGCTCAGCAGCGAAGGCTTTTTCTAGAGTCATGCCAGGATCAGGCGGTACCAGCTTGGAAATGCGATCGATAAAACTATAAGGATGGCCCAACACGCGGCCTACATCACGGATTACCGCTTTAGCTGCCATAGTACCAAACGTTATAATTTGCGAAACCGCGTCGCGGCCATAGGTCTCGGCCACATGATCAATAACTAGATCGCGTTTCTCCATACAGAAGTCCACATCGAAATCTGGCATCGACAGGCGTTCCGGGTTTAGGAAACGTTCAAAAAGCAGATCGAATGCTAGCGGATCGAGATCTGTGATTTTAAGTGCATAGGCTACTAGCGATCCAGCTCCTGATCCGCGTCCTGGTCCTACCGGAACTCCGTTGTCCTTAGACCATTGGATAAACTCCATCACTATCAGGAAATAGCTAGGAAAGCCAATCTGATTGATGACTTGAAGTTCGTTTTCTAGGCGTTCATAATAAGGGAGACGTTTTTCCCGTCGCTCATCAGCATCGGAGAACAAGAAAGTAAGCCGTTCTTCCAAGCCGTCGCGGGCGCATTTGATAAGATAATCCGCGGTAGACATCTTTCCAGTCGGAAACTTCGGTAGAAAATACTCGCCGAGGCGGATGCTGACATTGCAGCGCCTGGCGATTTCTACGCTGTTTGCCAAGGCTTCAGGCAGGCCGGTAAACAGCTCGACCATCTCCGTTTCGCTGCGCATATATTGCTGCGCACTGTAATGACGTGGCCTTTTATCGTCATACAGAGTAAATCCATTATGGATAGCCACGCGAATTTCATGAGCATCAAAATCATCCGGTATCATGAATCGTACATCGTTTGTAGCTACCAATGGTAAATTATGCCGCGCTGCTAGTTCCACCGCAGCATGTAAATAGCTCTCTTCATCCGTCCGTCCGGTGCGAATGAGCTCAAGATAATAGCAGTCGGAAAAATAGCTTTGATAAAACTCCAGGCACTGCTCTACCTGAAACATATTGCCACGCATTAAGTATTTGCCTACGTCTCCTTTGCGTGCGCCAGAGAGTAAAATTAAGCCTTCGCGATGGCTGATCAGCCAGTCACGATCAATAACTGGACCAACATCTCCATAACCACGCTTATAGGCCTGTGAAATGAGCATCGTTAAATTTTGGTAGCCAACGTTATTGGCAGCTAAAATAGTTAGTTCTGCTAGCTCTTCCCCCAGCATCTTGCTTTGTACTAGAAAATCGGCGCCAATAATAGGTTTGATGCCGGCGCTATGAGCAGCGCTATAAAATTTAACTAAACCGCAAAGATTTGTAAAATCTGTAATCGCTAGTGCCGGCATGTTCAGTGCCGTAGCTTTTTTTACTAGCGTCCATACTTTAGCCAGACCATCTCTCATAGAGTAATCGCTGTGCACGCGCAAGTGAATAAAACGTGGTTCAGCCATGTTCTCTACCCGAGATCATATCGGGGCGCGTCAGTCTTAAGCTTAAGATAAGATGCACCGTTAAAATGTTCATGTTAGCTCCAAGTGACAGAAGAACTGGGCCAAAGCTGCGTCGATGAGTGGCACCATGCAGCCCCCAGTATTTATAGAGATGCAAGTCTGCCGGATAAATGATATCATCCTTTGTCCCGCTATTAACTTTGTCCAAGCCGGCAATTAACGGTACTGCCGGATAGAAAAAAGATTTTTAATGCGTATTGCTACCTGAATTAATTAAAGATTAATCAATGCTAGTACTGCGCGCGCTGCTTGTTCATCGGCATTACAGCGGATCTGCTTATGTAAATGGCGAAACGTAGCCAACAGAGCTGTGCGTTTCTTATCATCGTCTAGTAGGGGCATGATAGCCGCAGCAAGGGCATCTGGTCGGCACGCTTTCTGTAATAACTCTATCACTAGTTCACGTCCGGCCAGCAAATTAGGTAGCGATACCCAAGACGTCTTCACCAACTGCCGCGCCAGAGCAAAAGTCAATGGTTTCATACGATAACCCACTACCATGGGACACTTTGCTAGCATACACTCCAGCGCCGCAGTACCAGAGGCCAATAGGGCAGCATCGGCAGCAATCATCGCCTGACATGCCTGCTGATTATCCAGCAGCCGTACAGGTAGCGCCGGTGCTACTTGCTCTTTAATATGCTCGAATTGTGCGCGACGAGCTGCATTAACTAATGGTACGAGAATCTCTAGACCTGGAAAACGTTTGCGCAGCTGCAAGGCGGCGAGTAAAAAATCTGTGCTCAGCATTCCCACCTCGCTCTGGCGACTACCGGGCAGCAACACCAGACATCGCGCGGCGGTAGGTATGCCCAAACAGCGACGCGCGGCGTCTTTATCCGGGTACAGCGGCATAGCATCAGCCAGCGTATGGCCGATGAACTGGCAGGGAACGTTGAAGCGGTCGTAAAAATCTTTCTCGAACGGTAGAAAGGCTAGAACGTTATCCGTAGCGCGTCCTATTTTAAACACCCGTTTTTGGCGCCAGGCCCAAATAGAAGGGCATACATAATGGATGGTGCGAATACCACGCCGCTTCAGTCGTTCCTCCAGCGTAATCGTAAAATCAGGCGCATCAATACCAACAAAAACATCTGGACGCAGGGAGGCGAAGCGCCGAGTTAAGTCACGGCGAATGCGCAATAACCGCGGCAGACGCTCAAATACCTCTACGATCCCCATCACCGCTAGTTCCTCCATGTCATACCAAGCTTCCATGCCCTCAGCTTGCATGAGGGGACCGGCAATACCTACAAAGCAAGCTTCAGGTATGTGACCGCGTAATGCGCGTATCAGTCCAGCACCTAGAATATCGCCGGAAGTTTCACCGGCTACCAGCCCGATTGTAATCGGCCGCTCCGACATAATCATCGAATAATACCCCGCTGCGATCGGGATAGAAAATCCAAAAAGGTATTTACTAACTGATGCGCTTGCGCCAACCTCTCTAGTTCCGTTTTAGCTTCGTCAAGGGTTTTGCCGCTACGGTAAATAATTTTATAGGCGACGCGGATAACATGAAGCGCAGCACGATCGAAACCATGGCGTTTGAGCCCTTCGATATTTAAGCCGAACGGCGTAGCGTGGTTACCCTGGGCGATAACAAACGGTGGCACATCCTGAGCGATGCCTGAGCAGCCGCCAACCATCACGTAGGAACCAATATGACAAAATTGATGCACAGCAGTCATACCGCCGATAATAGCGTAGTCATCAATCGAGACGTGCCCGCCAAGAGTGGCATTATTGGCCAAAATACAGTGATTACCTATAGTGCAGTCATGAGCAATATGGGCATTAACCATCAGCAAATTATCATTACCTACCTTGGTCACTTTTTCGCCTTGTAACGTGCCCCGATGGATAGTAACGCTTTCTCTGATCAGGTTACGGTGTCCAATTTCCACCCGCGTCGGCTCGCCCGCATATTTTAAATCCTGATTTACTTCTCCAATGGAGGCGAACTGATAAATATTATTATCTTCACCTATACTTGTGATACCGTTTACTACCACATGGGATTTAAGCACCGTGCGCGCACCAATCTCTACCTGCGGCCCTATAAAGCAAAAAGGGCCGATATGCGCACTAGCATGGATGATTGCCCCGTTTTCCACAATGGCGTGAGGATGGATAAAGGCTAATTGATCAATCATGTGCTCAGGCCTCCGGGCGACGGGCACACATCATAGATGCTTCGCAAGCTACTTCGCTATCTATTTTGGCAATACCTTTAAAACGGGCAACGCCGCGACGTTCTTTAATAAATTCTACTTCGAGAATCATCTGATCGCCAGGTTGCACTGGACGTTTAAAACGGGCTTTATCAATAGCTGCGAAATAATAGAGTTCTCCTGGAGCTAGCTTGCCCGCGCTCTTAAATGCTAGAATACCGGTTGCCTGAGCCAGAGCTTCCAAAATTAGCACACCAGGAAAAATTGGCTTTCCAGGGAAATGGCCCTGGAACAAGGGTTCATTAAAGGATACATTCTTCACAGCCCGCAGAAACTGTCCTTTCTCAAAATCTAGTACGCGGTCCACCAGTAAAAATGGAAAGCGATGAGGTAAAAGTTCTAATATCTCTTCAATATGCAGAGTATGAGTGTCAGTAGTCAAAATACTCTTCCTGTCTGAACATGTGGCATTAACAACGCGGCCTGCTTTAATCCCAGCGGGACAACAGAAGCAGGCCGCGAATATCAAATAGCTAGCAGGGCAATGCTAATTAATCTACCCTGCACGCCTTATCCTCTTAAAGGAAGTAAGCGATTAAATTTCCCTAATTTGCGCTCTATAGCTTTGATTTTTTTGTTCATATAGCTAATATTCAACACTAATGCAGCGGTTTTACGCCACACTTTATTCTGCTGCAGCGGAATACCAGAAGAATAAACGCCTGGTTCGGTTATCGGGCGCATGACCATACCCATACCGGTTACCGTAACTTTATCACAGATTGCAATATGGCCATTAATGACGCTTGCTCCGCCAATCATGCAATAGCTGCCAATAGTCAGGCTACCAGCCATAATAACGCCGCCTGCAACAGCGGTATTGTCCCCAATTACGACGTTATGTGCAATCTGGCACTGATTATCAATCATTACGCCATTTCCGATGCGGGTATCATCTAGCGCACCGCGATCAATAGTAGTACAAGCACCGATTTCCACCTGGTCGCCGATGATGACCCGACCAAGCTGGGGGATTTTGATCCAGTTACCGCTATCGTTGGCGTATCCAAAGCCGTCTGAGCCGATTACCGCACCGGATTGGATCAAACACTGCGCTCCGATACTGATGTCGTGATAGACGGTAACGTTCGCCCATAAGCGTGTACGAGCGCCAATGTGTGTATTCTTACCGATGAAGCAGCCGGGGCCTATTATAACATCATCTTTTAACACTACGCCGGATTCAATAACGGCGTTAGCTCCAATAGCCACCCTCTGGCCAAGGCTCACGTCTGGTGCGAGAACTGCACACGCACTAATATTTTCTGCTGGCTTCGGTGTAGTGTCCATCAATTGCGCCATCCGGGCATAAGTCAAATAAGGATTATCAACCACCAGTGCAGCGCAGGTACTAAACGGCAGGTTTTCTTCTGTAAGAACTACTGCCGACGCCTGACATGAAGAGAGTTTATCGCGAAAACGGCTGTCAGAAAAAAACGTAATATGGCCTGCTTGTGCGCTGCTTATAGAGGCAATACCGGTGATGATGAGCTCGCTATCACCGTGCAATTTTGCATCCAACTGCTGTGCTAAATCAGCCAGTCGAATTGAAGACATGATTTATTTCACCTGTTTCATAACTTCAGCGGTGATGTCTTTTGCATTACTAGCATACGCCACGGCATTAGCGTCGATCACCACGGCATAACCTTCTTTGGTGGCAATTTTTTTCACCGCGTCCTGAATATAACTAAGAATTTTATTGCGTTCTTCCGTCTGACGACAGCGGTTGTCTTGCTCGAAAGCCTGCGCTTTATTGGAAAAAGTTTTGCGCTGCGCCATTACTGCTTTTTCTAAAGCGCTACGCTCGCTGGCTTTCATTGTAGATCCTTCACGCTGCAGGCGCTGTATTTTAGTCTGCAGATCACGCTCCATAGATTGAAGCTCAGTAGCGCGGCCCTGAAATTCGTTTTCAAGCTGTTTCGCAACCACAGCACGCTGTGGAGACTGCTGAAAGATGCTAGAGACGTTAACTACCGCAATTTTATCGGAACCATGCGCAGTACCTGCGGTAGTTACGAGTGCGAAACCTACTATGCCAGCGGCATATAACCACTTTTTAACTTTCACTATCAACTCCTTAATAAAGGTTGGTATTTGACTTGATAAAAGTAAACTGATGTATCAATTAATATCTTAATCACAGGCTGCAATATCGTCCTGCTATTTACCTGCATATCAGCGTAAGATTACCACGTTTTTCCGATATTAAACTGGAACTGCTCTGACTTATCGCCGTCGTATTTCTTGATAGGCTGCGCATATGAAAATACTAAAGGGCCCAAAGGGGATATCCACTGCAGAGCGATACCGCTGGAAACACGAATATTGCCAGGTTCGCTATAATCAGGAATACCTGCAGAGCGGGTAGCGCTCGTGTTTTGCCAGCTAGTGTCCCACACGGTGCCGCTATCGATAAATAGCGAAGTGCGTACTAAGTTTGCATACTTATCGCTCAATAACGGTGTCGGCACGATAAGCTCGGTGCTAACTACTGCCATTGCGTTACCACCCACTGCATCGCTTGATTTGTATACCGAGCAATCGCTATAGCGGTTATTACTGCTGCTACACTTATAGTAAGCAGCTTTTGGACCGATGGTATTGGAACGGAACCCGCGCACAGTATTGAATCCTCCGGCGTAAAAATTATCATAAAAAGGTACGTCCTTGTTGCCCAGACCATCAGCATAGCCGGCGCGTGCTCGGCCCATCAGTACCCAATTGCCGCTTTTGCTTAGCGGTATATAGTGACTGGCGTCGAAGATAATTTTATAGTAATCGTTATCGGAACCGGGCAACGTCAACTTTCCAGTTAGGTTAGCGCGAGTACCGGAGGTAGGAAAATAGCCGCGGTCAAAATTGTTGTAATTCCACCCCATAGAGAGAAAGAAAAAGTCATCGGAGCTGAAATCCTTGTTTTTTTCTGCCTTGTCCTTGGTGACCATTTTAGGATTTCTTCCGATGCTTTTCAGATAACGCCACATGGTGACCTGCGGTTCCATATTAGTCAAATCGTCATGCACATAGTCTAGACCGAAACTAAGCGAGTGGTTCTCTCTTATCGGGAAGCCTAGCGAGGTGCCAACGCCATAACTACGCAGATCATAGTCCGATAGATCGGCATCGTCGGCGCTAAAGTCGTTATAGAAAATCTTGCCACCTAAACTAACACCATTAACTGTAAAATATGGATCTATCATGGATAGTTCAGTATAGGTTTGATAATCGTTTTTGTTACCGCTCAAATTTACAGAATTGCCAGTGCCCAGCCAGTTTTCCTGTTGAATTCCAAACTGGAAACTGACGCCGCCTTCGGTTCCGAAGCCTACGCCAACGTTGATGTTGCCGGTATTGCGCTCCTTAACTTTGTAGACTACATCTACTTGATCAGTTGAGCCGGGAACGCGCTGAGTGTTAGTATCAACAGTTTCAAAGTAGCCCAGACGACTCAGACGCTCTTTTCCCTGATCGACCAGATTGCTGCCTAGCCAGGCGCCTTCCATCTGTCGCATTTCCCGGCGCAGTACGGAATCTTTGGTGATATCGTTGCCTTGAAAGCGTACGTGGCGGACATAAAAACGGTTGCCTGCATCGACACTGATATGTAGCGTCACCGTTTTGTTCTCATCGTTGATGGTCGACTGCGTTGTCACGCGGGGATAGGCATAACCGTAACTACCCATCAATTGTTTAATATTATTTTCCATCTTTGTGGCTTTGGTACCGTTGTACAGTTCACCAGTTTGCACCTTGGCAATCTGTTTAATCTCAGCGGAATAACCGGCCATATTGCCCTTGACCACCACACCGGATAGCGTGTATTGCGCCCCTTCATTAATATTTATAGTAATATAAATTCCTTTTTTATCAGGTGTCAGACTAACCTGAGTGGAATCAATATTAAAACGGGCATAGCCGCGATCTAAATAAAAACTGCACAAGGTTTCCAGGTCCCTAGCTAGTTTTTGTTGTTGGTATTTGCGATCGCCAATTACGTTCCACCATGGCACTTTATCGCGCAGCTGGAAGCGCGCGATTAATTCATCGGTAGTGAATTTGTAGTTACCAAGAATGTTGATTTGCTGAATTTTAGCCGATATCCCTTCGGTGAACACCAGTTTTAAATCTACGCGGTTACGCGGTAACGAAGTTACCACTGCCTTGACCATCGCGCTGTACTTACCTGCGCTGTAGTAGAAGTCTTCTAGGGCTTTTACGATATTAGAAATTGTAGCTCGGTCAAGAACTTCGCCGACCCGGACGCTATGGGCATCTAGATTTTGCTTAAGCATGTCTTCTTTGATTGCCTTGTTGCCGGAAAAGGTAATATTAGCTATCGTAGGACGCTCTTTGACCTGTAGGACCAGAGAATCTACATCGCGTAGAACACGAATATCCTCAAAGTTGCTGGTAGCAAATAAAGATCGGATAGTATTGCCGATATCATTATTGTTGACTATGTCGCCAGCACGGATCGGAATACCGAGTAACGCCGCACCGCCGGTTACTCGCTGAAGTCCTTCAAAAGAAATATCCTTCACTACAAACCTGTCTGCACCGTAGATGGTGATACTGCTAAAAAAAAGCAGCAAAGCTATAAGCAACTTTTTCCTCACACAATTCTCAGGCTAGCTATCTATAATAGCCTAGATAAATCATTGAAAAGAGCCAGACCCATTAGCAATGCTAGCAAAATCGAGCTTATACGGTAAATAAAATCTTGTACTTTTTCTGACAATGGCTCACCTTTTAGTTTTTCTATCGCTAGGAATAACAAGTGTCCACCATCTAACACAGGTAACGGAAATAAATTAATTATACCTAAATTGACACTTATTAAGGCTAAAAACATTAAGTAATAAATTAAACCGTATTTTGCCGACATACCAGCCCCCTGGGCGATAGATATCGGTCCGCTAAGATTATCTAGCTTTACATCTCCAGTGACCAACTTGACTAACATACTGACTGTAAGTCGCATTAGCTGCCAGGTTTTCTCGCCAGCCTTAATTAAGGCTGGCAGTAGTTCATATTGTTGTACAGTTTTATAAGCCTCCGGCATTGGAATTATTTTCGGCACCACGCCCGCAAAGCCTTTAACTTTTCCTTGCGCCATAACCTTGCTATCTGGCAACAAAGTTATTTCCTGAGCGCTACCATTACGTTCTATAACCACCTGCAACGACCGGCCTGGATTATCACGCACCTTAGTCACAAAGAACTGCCATGCCTCAACTGGATGAGCATCGACTTTAATGATCCTATCGCCAGCTTTTAAACCAGCTCTCATCGCTGCTGATCCAGGCTGTACTTCTACCAGCAACGGCTCTACGTGTGGCCCTAAGGGAATGATGCCCAGCGCTATAATTGGATCTTGCTTGTCTGGCTCAACTTGCCAGCCGCGCAAGTTCAATATCTTCCACTCTAGATTGGCGGAACTAAAAGAAGTTACGCCCAACTTGATTTCTCCGTAGCCGATCTTATCGATAAGTTTTAAGCGTACTGAATCCCAATCAGGCGTCTCATTACCGTCAACCGACTTCAGTTCCATACCAGGAGATATTTTAGCATGCGCAGCAATAGAATTAGGCGCTATATTACCAATAATAGGCCGGTAGCTAGGCACCCCTATTAAAAATACTAGCCAGTAAGTAAAAAGGGCGAACAGGAAATTAAATATCGGACCGGATGCGATAATCGCGCTACGCTGCCAGACGGATTGATAATTAAAGGCTTTATGATGAAGAGCTGGTGCAACGGTATCTACCCGTTCATCAAGAATTTTGACATACCCCCCAAGAGGAATTGCAGCGATAATATATTCTGTGCCGTGCTTATCGCTCCGGCGCCACAGTGTTCGACCGAAGCCAATGGAAAAACGTTCCACCGCTACTCCGCAGCAGCGGGCTACCAAAAAATGGCCGAACTCATGCACAGTGATCAATATGCTTATTGCAATTGTAAAAGCAGCAATATTCCAGAAAAAGTGCAACATAAACGCTCCTAGTAGGACTGACTTAGATAGCGTTAAATACCAGTAGCATCAGACCAGCGAACACCGGCACCGCAGCCATCAAACCGTCTATACGATCTAAAATACCCCCATGGCCGGGGATTAAATGACTACTATCTTTAATACCAGCCTCCCGTTTGAACATACTCTCTGTTAAATCGCCTAATACTGATACGAAGAACGCAACCATTGAGCATATCAGCAGCGCCAGCGGCGCAGCCGCATCAATAATGGGGGTGTATCTAACGAATATCCAGGCAATTATCGACGAAGTTATCAATCCTCCCACCAGCCCCTCCCAGGTTTTGGCGGGAGAAATTTTTGGTGCCAGCTTATGGCGTCCAATCATACGCCCTAAAATATATGCACCAGAATCTGCACCCCAGACTAGCACAATGACATACAGCAGCAACCAAGCGCCGATAAAATGGTTAATACCATAATGGTATTGACGCAACGCTAGTATGCCCCAGAAAAACGGTAAAATGGTTAGGCTGCCAAAAACCAGCAGCAGTGTTTTTGAATTACGCCAAAATGTAGCAGAATTAGGATAATAGAGTACCAATAATAACGCCACCTGCCACCAAATAATGGCAGCGGCCCACAGGACGTATTGCGCCTGCAAAATTTGCATAAACGGCAGGTAATCTGGTAAATTAAAAATCATCAGCGCCAAAAGCAAGCTGCAGAAACTAATAGCTAGTAGCCATATCCGTTGACTACGCGAAGATAGGCCAGCCAATTGGCCCCATTCCCAGGCGCTTAGCATACAGACTGCCAAGCTCACAAATACTAACTTTATTGGCGATAATAAGAATAATGCAGCGATGACTATGGGTATTAGAATAAAGGCAGTAACCAGGCGAGACTTAAGCAAAAATCCCCCTATACTGCGTGAGTATCGTTAGTTCTCGTTCCACCAAAACGCCTTTCTCTTTGAGCAAAAGCATTAAGTGCACCTTCAAAAACAGCCTCGTCAAAATCTGGCCATAATACGTCGGTAAAAAATAGTTCCGCATAGGCAATTTGCCATAATAGAAAATTACTGAGGCGGTGTTCTCCACCAGTGCGTATAACTAGATCAACAGGAGATAGCTCGTTCATGCAGACCACACGGCATAAAGCGTCTTCAGTTATCTGGTAGGGGAGTAATATACCATCTTGAACCTGGGAAGCAAGATGACGAACACCCTGAATAATATCCCACCGCCCGCCATAATTTGCGGCAATATTGAGAGCCAACCCGTTATTATTGTAAGTCAGTGCCTCGGAGTGACGAATACATTCTTGCAGTCGCTCTCCGAAGCGGGAGATATCACCGATAATACGCAGTCGAACATTGTATTTGTTTAGACTTTTAACTTCATTATCCAGCGCCTGTATAAATAATTCCATCAGAGATGAAACTTCTTGTGTAGGTCGTTTCCAATTTTCACTGCTGAATGCATAAAGCGTTAACGCGTCGAAGCGGTAACTAATAGCCAAACTTACCGCACGACGAACTGATCTAAAGCCAGCTTGGTGACCGAAGATACGTAATTTTCCTCGATTTTTAGCCCAGCGACCATTACCATCCATAATAATAGCCACATGTCGTGGTGAGGGTAATGGCAACGCTTTTTGCTTGTGCTGATTTTCTGACGATATCACGTTGACGTATTTCCTTAATCTTAATTACTTAAGATGCTACTGTCTTGCCCAAAAAGCTTCATTTAGCTAATCAGGACGCGCAAGAGCGCCTATACACGGACGGCAAGATAACTAAATCCGGTCTCAGTTTACCGGTAATCTCACAAATTATACCCTATCGTGGTAGGGTCCGGCATGAAGCACTACTTTGTTCAAAAAAACCAGTGTCATGATCTTTTCTTTGCAAATGCTCGCTATATTCAGCATTCAGCTAGGGTGTATGCGATGGGTGCTGAGTGAAATAACTAATAATAACCAGTGTGTTTAAAAATATTTAAATACACATTATTATGTTATTAGTTGAGTCTACTAAAATTTAGTATTCTCTCAACCAAGAGAGCCAGATATCGCCAATAAAATTTATCCCTCTTTGCGCTGAAGAGGTAGAGGTACATAAAGACTGCAGGTTAGATTTCCATTAATTCTGCTTCTTTTTCTACCAATGCGCTATCAATTTTTTTAATCCAGGCATCGGTTAATTTTTGAATATTCTCCTGAGAGCGACGATCTTCGTCTTCTCCGATGGTTTTTTCTTTTAATAGGGCTTTAACTTTATCATTAGCGTCGCGACGCGCGTTGCGCATTGAAACCCGTCCCTGCTCAGCTTCCGTGCGCACGATCTTGATAAGATCGCGACGCCGTTCTTCTGTTAACGGCGGTAGCGGTACTCGAATGATCGTACCTGCAGAAGAAGGATTAAGCCCCAAATCTGAGGCTATAATGGCCTTTTCTACTGCTGGTGCCAGCGTGCGATCAAATACGGTGATAGCCAGAGTACGGGAATCTTCTGCGACGACGTTCGCTAATTGGCGCAGCGGTGTGAGCGTGCCGTAATATTCTATTTGAATACCGTTAAGTAAGCTCGGAGCAGCTCGGCCAGTACGAACTTTATTGATATGGTTTTTGAACGCGTCGAAGCATTTTTTCATGCGTATTTCGGTGTCTTTGCGGATTTCATTAATCACGTTACGAACCCTTCTTAAGACTTAGTTATCCTTGCTGGCCATGACCAGGCCCAAGGCATTATTATTTAATAATTAAAGTACCTTCTTTATAACCCATTACTATTCGCCGTAGCACGCCAGGCTTGTTCATATTAAATACGCGTATCGGCAAATTGTAATCACGTGCTAAGGTAAAAGCAGCTAGATCCATTATTTTTAACTCTTGTTCTAGCACATCCTGATAGCTTAATTGATCATAAAGTGTGGCATCCGGATGATCTACTGGATCAGCAGAAAAAACACCATCTACTTTAGTAGCTTTAAGGACAGCCTCTGCTTCAATTTCTATACCGCGTAAGCAAGCAGCGGAATCAGTGGTAAAAAATGGGTTGCCGGTTCCGGCAGCGAAAATTACCACACGGTTATTACGCAGCAAACTGATAGCTTCAGCCCAGCTGTAATTATCGCAAACACCGTTTAAAGGAATCGCTGACATCAGATGGGCATTAACGTAGGCACGGTGTAAAGCGTCACGCATCGCTAGACCGTTCATGACAGTAGCCAACATTCCCATATGATCACCAACCACACGGTTCATGCCGGCCTCAGCCAGACCGGCGCCGCGAAATAAATTGCCGCCGCCTATCACTAGACTTACCTGAATGCCAAGTTCTACTAACTCTTTTATTTCCTGGGCCATGCGATCCAACACGCTGGCGTCGATACCGAAACCTTCTTTACCTTGCAGAGCGTCACCGCTCAATTTGAGCAGAATCCGCTGATATATGGGTTTTACGTTAGTTGCCATCTGAATAATAATCTGTTCCTTGAGTGCGATATCACGCACGGTATGGAATTGACTTGACGCTTTTAAAGAGCAACAACCTAGTTTACAGCTTGTTCCAAGCAACTTCACTAAAACTACTGGCTCATGTCCATTTAGGGCAGAAAATTAACTTCTGCATTTTTAATGCCCTCACCAACTTCGAAACGTATAAAACTGTTAATTTTTGTATTGTGTTCTCTCAGAAGCTGAGAGACATTTTTGCTTGGGTCTATTACGAATTGCTGGCCAGTCAAAGTAATCTCATTAGTGAACTTAAGCATACGGCCTTCAACCATTTTCTCTGCAATGGCACGCGGTTTGCCAGACTGCATTGCGATGTCTAACTGTATTTGATGCTCGCGCTCAATAACTTCAGCCGGAATATCATCTGCATTCACATATTCTGGTTTACTGGCTGCAATATGCATTGCGATATGTTTTAGTAATACTTGATCTGCGCCTTCGGCGGATAACATAACGCCAATGCGCGTGCCATGTAGGTAGGAACCCAATAGATTACCTTTTATAATACCTAGGCGACGGATATTAATATTTTCACCAATTTTAGTTACCAGTAAGATACGCTGCTCTTCAAATTTTTCCTTTAGCAACTCGATATCCATAATACGTTCGTTCAGTGCAGCAGTAATTACTTCATTACCGAATTTTTGGAAATTGCTATCTTTAGTAACAAAATCGGTTTCACAGTTTAGCTCTATGATGACGCCGTATTTGCCCTCCTGCGTTATTTTGGTCTGAATGATACCTTCAGTAGCCAAGCAGACGGATTTTTTGGCAGCTTTTGCATGGCCTGACTTACGCATATTATCGATAGCTAACTCAATATCACCATGTTCTTCAGCTAAGGCTTTCTTGCATTCCATCATACCTGCGCCAGTACGTTCGCGCAGCTCTTTAACTAGAGCAGCTGTAATAGCAGTCATTATCTTTGCCTCATTATTCTATGTTATAGAAAGGTTGCAAAGAGAGCCTAATAACAAGATAAGAGGCGCTCTATAGTCAATAAACTTCAACCAATGAAAAATATTGTCTAATTTAGCTTTCAAAAAAAAATTTTTCAGCTGGTGCTACCAGATCTTGAAAATGACATTCAGGTACAGCGGCGGTTGCGACGGCATTAAGGTACAAATTAATAGCGCGGATAGCATCGTCGTTACCCGGAATGATATAGTCGACGCCGTCTGGATCAGAGTTGGTATCAACGATAGCGAAAACTGGAATGCCCAGATTATTAGCTTCCTTAATAGCAATGTTTTCATGTTCTGCATCTATCACAAAAAGTGCGTCTGGTAGACTACCCATATCCTTAATACCGCCCAGACTAGTTTCTAACTTTTTTAGTTCACGAAAACGTATTAGTGCTTCTTTTTTAGTCAGTTTCTCGAACGTTCCGTCCTGAGACTGAGTTTCTAAATCTTTTAAACGCTTGATTGATTGACGAACCGTTTTCCAGTTAGTCAACATACCACCTAACCAGCGATTGTTGACGAAAAACTGATCGCAGCTTTTAGCCGCTTCTTTGACCGCTTCGTTAGCGGCACGCTTAGTGCCGACAAACAAAATTTTACCTTTATGCGCAGCAATTTTTTTAAGCTCGGCCAGCGCCTTATTGAACATTGTTACAGTTTGTTCCAAATTTATAATATGAATCTTATTATGAGTACCGAAAATAAACGGCTTCATCTTTGGATTCCAGTAACGGGTTTGGTGTCCAAAATGGACTCCGGCCTGGAGCATGTCATTTATAGAAACAGTTGACATAATAAACCTTTTTATGAAAGACGGGTTATACCTATAAGAATCCCATAAAGCAGACACTGTTTAGCACGAGCACCCCGGCATATGTGTCGATACTTATGTGTAATAAAATAATTCAGTTTACTTATGGCGATTAGTAGCTTATATAACAACTATCATTATCACTGGCGCGCTTTATAACATAAAGCGCTCATGGACTCCATAAAATATTTTATCTAAGCAGGAAACAAAAAATGATAATTTGGTAGTATTCGGCAGTACTGACATCATGTAATACTGATATTATTTAATATAATTAGCTATTTTTTGATTAATTTCGAGCCTAGTTTGGATCTATAATAACCATGTTTATCAAAACATCTGATGATCTTGCTAAGATGCGTGTTGCCGGCCGGCTGGCAGCTGAGGTTCTGGAAATGATTGAACCTTATATCATACCCGGCATAAGCACTGGCGAGTTAGACCGTCTTTGCCATAATCACATTACAGAAACGCAGCATGCTGTTTCCGCTTCTCTTGGTTACCACGGATTTCCGAAATCGGTATGTATTTCGGTGAATGATGTAGTATGCCACGGCATACCAAGCGATGAAAAACTCCTCAAAGAAGGAGATATCCTGAATATTGATGTCACGGTAATAAAAAATAGTTTCCATGGCGATACCTCAAAAATGTATATTGTTGGTAAACCTACTATACTTGGCAAACGTTTATGTCAGGTAACCCAGGCTAGCCTTTATCTAGCTATCAGCATGGTTCAGCCGAACATTCGGCTACGCACACTAGGCAAAGCCATTCAACAGTTCGTCGAGGCGGAAAGTTTTTCAGTAGTACGTGAATACTGCGGCCATGGCATCGGCGAGGGCTTCCATGAAGAGCCGCAAGTTTTGCACTATGATGCCGATGACAGAGGCGTAATTTTACAGCCAGGCATGGCTTTTACTCTAGAACCAATGGTCAACGCCGGGGATTACCGTATCCGCACTATGAAAGACGGCTGGACGGTAAAAACCAAGGATCACAGCCTGTCAGCACAGTACGAGCATACAATCGTCGTAACTGAAGACGGCTGTGAAGTGATAACACTGCGAGTCGATGAGACCTTACCAACCTTCCACCAGACCTGATAGAGTGCTAGCCTACGCCACTATCGAGGTCTGCTGTCAAAAAAATAATGACATTATATATTAGTTAATTGATTTATATAAACTAACTAGCGCCAGGAAAATTTATTAGTATCGTAAAAAACGATACAGCGATGAACGAGTAAGTAGAGTATATCAGAATGCAGCGGTATCTTTAAAAAGTCCAACTTTTAAATTGCTTGCTGTATAGATGGTTTTATCATAGCATAAAACTTCACCATCGGCCATGCCCATTAATAATTTTCGGTTAATGACACGGCGAAAATGAATGCGATAGATTACTTTTTTTGCGTTCGGTAGCACTTGTCCGGTGAATTTAACTTCACCCACACCAAGCGCTCTACCTTTGCCTTTACCTCCTAGCCAGCCTAAGTAAAAGCCTACTAATTGCCACATAGCGTCTAAACCTAAGCAGCCTGGCATCACCGGATCACCGATAAAATGGCAGTGAAAAAACCACATATTCGGTTTAATATCTAATTCTGCTTCAACGAAACCTTTATTGTAGTTACCACCATTTACCGTCATCTTAATTACTCTGTCTATCATTAACATCTGAGGCGCAGGTAACTGCGGGCCTTCTGTACCGAAGAGTTCGCTCCGGCTAGAAGCCAGCAGGTCTGTTTTTGTATATGATTCGCGTTTATCTACCATATCTCTCTAAACCTTAAGAAGTCACGCATATTATCTGCTCTGTATGGATAGCTAATAATTTAATTAATTCTAATTAAACCAATTTAGCCAACGTAACCCCCAGGGTTTACGCCGTTCATGTAAATTAATATTAGCGATGCGCTCCCGTATTTTTTTGACAATACTTGGCAGTTTATCACTATCAAACGGCATAGCGGTTAAGATTTCTAAAGCTTCATTGATAGTATGTACTGCCCAAAGAGAGAATTGCCCTTCTCGCACCGCCTTAATGACGTCATCGTGCAGACAGAGATGGCGCACGTTAGCAATTGGAAAAATTACGCCTTGAGTTCCGGTTAAGCCACGCGCTTGACATAGTGTATAAAAACCTTCGATTTTTTCGTTTATACTGCCAATAGGTTGCACGTGGCCGAATTGGTCTACTGAGCCTGTGACAGCAATTTGCTGAGTTACTGGTTTATCTGCTAGGGCACTAATCAATGCTACCAATTCTGCCAAAGAAGCACTGTCACCATCAACTTCACCATAGGACTGTTCAAATACTAATGAGGCGTTAAAAGGCAACTGTTGGTCTAGCTTTAGCACTGACATTAAAAACGCCTGCATGATCATCATACCTTTAGCGTGCAAGTTACCACCTAGTTCTGCTTTACGCTCTACGTCGTTGATTTCTCCGTCTCCAATATGTACTACGCAGCTTATACGCGATGGCTCGCCAAATGAGAGAGGATGTCCTGGAAAATCAAGTACCGAAATCGCATTTACTTGACCTACTATCTGGCCTGCTGTTTCTACCATGATTTGTCTTTCTACAATATCATCTTGCATACGTTTGCTAAGGTAACTTTCTCGCCATACGCGGGTGTGTTCGCTGTCGATGACTGCCTGAGCGGTTAGCAACGACTGTGCACTACTATACAGTGCAGCTTCTTTCAGTCGACGGGTCAACCATTGTGGGCAAAGAGGTAATTTTTTCTGATCACCACTGTAGCGAATCGCTTGTTTTATTAGGACAGGCCAGGCGTCGGCTTCTAGCGCAGGCAGACTATGGTGTGCAGCGAGCATGTTAACCCAGGCACACCATTGCGCTATTGCAGAAGCACCATTTATGCTTAATTCAGACTCAAATTCGCCATAGAAAGCTATACTATTAAGATTAGGTTCCAAATAGTTAAGATCAGCAATCGATTCACGCTCTCCTAGTATGATTAGTCGTAAATTTAACGGCATCGACGGAACTGATACCGGCAGTGGGCAGCATTTATTTATCGGCAGCCAATCGAAACGTTGCTGTAAGATCATTTGTTTCAGCCGCAGCCATAGCAAAGGTTGATAGATCAGGGCGCGTGCGCCGACAATGAGCACACCGCCGTTGGCGCGATGCACTAAACCTGGCTGCAAATCTATAAAATCACGGTAGCAGCGCAATGCGCCGAACAACTGCTCATGTTCCACCCAGCACTGCCAAGCGCATGTGTCACGAGCAGCGAAGTTATCTTCTGTTGTTACTGCTGGCTGCTCGCTTACGCCAATGCTGGTTACTATATAGCGACTGCCAATAGGTTT
This sequence comes from Candidatus Hoaglandella endobia, assembly GCF_900044015.1. Lineage (GTDB taxonomy): Bacteria > Pseudomonadota > Gammaproteobacteria > Enterobacterales > Enterobacteriaceae > Hoaglandella > Hoaglandella endobia. The sequence continues at coordinate 370,326 of NZ_LN999835.1, forward strand.
ATTAGGTGTCGGAAGGATGTGGTTAACTGTTTGAGCAATGAGGTTAAAATAGTCATTTTCCTCCTTTGCTGTCAGCAGCATAAAACGGCTAGAAAAATGTGAATGACAAAATTGCGTCAGTCCGTTCATTAACCGGGGCTGAAGCGATGCTAAAGGTTTTGGTAGAGGTAGGCATGGTTTATCAAAAACGGCCAAGAAATCTGTTAGATCTGGCAGTAAATATTTCCATTCCAATTTTTTATTGATCAAATTGATAATTAATTTTGATTAGACAATTATACAAAAAAAATAGATAGAGTTATATGTACCATATAACCAATTATAGAATATATATTATTAATCGTTGTTATAGACTAATTAGGTCTTTTGGTAGAGTGGTAGAGAGCTTCTAAGGCACTACATAGTAGGATAGTTCAGGCTTTATGTTTACTATAACATAACAAAAAAGTTTATTTACTTAATTTCTTAAGCGTGGTGCTTGAAGTTGAATACGAATAGACTCTGCTAACTCGTCTAGCGTCGGTTGCTCTGGATGAAAAGAAAAAGATTCTCCCCCCAATTGCGCTTCTGCCAAATAAGTATGCACTGCTTTTCCCTCCTCATCTTCCATCACTACATAATACCAAGGTGCTGTGCGTAAGCTATTATCCGCTGCAATTTCATCTAGCAAAGGTTTTTCTAGAGAATATTCAGGATCTACGTCTATAATAACCCCTAGATACCCCAGCAGCTTATGCCTGACTTGTTGCCCTATCCCAAATTTGCTGGCAATCATAATACCTCCAGTGTGAAAGCATGCCATCACCACCAAATAATGGTGAAAATTTAAGAAAAGTCAAGTATACACTAGAATAAATTAACTCTCTTGCTATACTACTAAGTAGTAGCTTATAATAAAGTAAGCACTTAAAAAAATAATAGATAGAAAGACTAATAGTCTCCTCTAATAATTTTCTATAAGAGGACAAAAATACGTAAACTTTAACTATAAACATTTAACTGGTTTTGGTAAACCAGCTATTTTTGTAGCCTGTTTAGCAGGACCTTGAGGGAATAAACGGAATAAATAACGACTATTTACTTTAGTCTCACCGAATGACTTAGACATTGCTTGAATTAACATTCTAACTGTTGGCGATGTATTATATTGTAAGTAAAAGTTTCTTACAAAACGAATAATCTCCCAGTGCGCTTCACTTAGCTTAATCTTTTCAAGACGTGCAATTTCTACCGCTAGTTCATCACACCAGTGTTGGTGATTAATTAAATACCCTTGCGCATCGGTAAGTATTTCAATACCATTAAATTGCATGATTTAATGTAGTTTTCTTTTAAAGAAAGAGAAAATAAAAATTATTAAAATTTTAATATAATATAAACTAAAATTAGTTATTTAACTTAACTATTAGTTTAGTTATGATTACGATTAATAGTAAATATATTTAATAAATTAACAAATATATTGTACAATGAAACATAGATACTTACTGTAGCTCTGATATAGTTTGTTTCCCCATTTTGAATAATATTGTTTGTTTCCCAAAGAAACGTTCCAGCAGAAAATAAAATAGACATTATACTAATAGTCAATGATAATGCTGCAATATGTAAAAATAAATTAGCAATAATCGCGATAGTTAATACCACAAAGCCTGTAATTAACATCCCAGAAAGGAAAGACATGTTCCTTTTTGTAGTTAGGACATAAGCTGAACAGCAAAAAAAGACTAAAGCGGTACCTCCTAATGACAGCAGAATTACGTCTTTTGACCCGGAGTATAGCAGCATACTAAGTAACGGACCTAAGGTGTAGCCCATAAAACCAGTTAACGCAAAGGTGGCTAGAATACCTGCTGGCTGATTTGATAGCCGATGCGTCAGGAACAACAGAAAATAAAAACCAACCATGGTTAGAATTAACCCAGGTGCCGGTAAATGTAGCACGGTGCTTGTGGTGGCAGTAAAAGTAGAAAATGCCAATGTAAGAGACAGTAAAAAATAGGTGTTACGCAGCACTTTATGTGTACTTAATAACGATGGTCTGCGTGAGAATATCGTAATCAAACGATCCATAATGTACCTCTTTCATTCATTTGAAATATGAAATATAATCAAAAAAATAAGTTTTTGATAATTTACTTAAATAAGTATTAAGTTATTTAGTATAGTAGATAACTGCTATTTATTTCTATTTATTTTACCTATCTTTACGCATCAAAACTTTTAGTTTAAAGTAAAAAAATAAAAAAATCATAAAAATAACTAAAGAGTAGAGATAATAAATAAACAAATATAGTTAATATATTATAATTACAATTAATAGTATAATACTATTAATTTAATAAATAACCTTTACAATATAAAAATTATGATTATATTATAGTTATAGTTTACCGTTGTGGAGGAGTGGCCGAGTGGTTGAAGGCACCGGTCTTGAAAACCGGAAAAGGGCAACCTTTCGTGAGTTCAAATCTCACCTCCTCCGCCATTGAAATTGATGATTATTGATGATTGAAGTTAACAACTAATATAAAAATTAGCATACACCCGTTGCCATAATAACTTAATTGTATCTATCACTACCAAATACTGAAATATGCAGATATTGTCTGGATACAACAGAGCAAATAACAGCGTAGCAGTGCATAGTCGCTTTAGCTGTTTACTTGTAGCTGATGAAAAAAGCAGAAGACGAAATCGACAACGGTATGGCCACAGTAAAGGTACTCCAGCGGGAGTTAGAATATCAGCCATGATGTGGCTTGAATAGCCTATTATCATAGCATAATATACATCAAGGGGGATAAATTCTTGCGGTAAACATAAAGTAAAAAATAAAATACCGGCTATAATAGCCATAAAACTATGGGTAAAACCACGATGACCAAATATATAGGCAATAGGAACGGAAAGCCAGAATAAACGTTGGCCTAATAACGATTTTGGATGATCAAGATCTGGTAGTAGACAGGTCAACACTGCACCAGAGATAATATGCCACCAGTCCCCCTGTGATAAAGGGGGGAAGCAAGATATTTTTTTTACTAAGATGGCACTAGCTAAAGCAAAAATAAAATGCCCTTCGGCGTTCATAGAAAGAACGAAGTAAGAAATGAATTTTTGTGATTTGTCATCGATAAATTAATCCGAGATAGCCTAAAATGATTAACCCTACTAGGCTACTGCTACCAACCTACCAACATAGGGTAGATGGCGGTACCTTTGAGAATAATCGATACCGTAGCCTACAACAAACTCATCTGGGATAGTAAATCCAACCCATTCCACCACTACTTTAACCTCACGACGGTTTGGTTTATCCAATAACGTACAAATAGAGATAGATTGAGGATGGCGTAACGCCAGAATCTCGCATACCCGGCTAAGCGTCTTGCCAGAATCTATAATATCCTCAACTATGAGGACATCTTTGCCACTAATATCATCATCAATATCTTTGATAATTGTAACGTCATAGCATGAATTTATACCCATTCCATAGCTTGAGGTGGTTATGAAATCTATTTCATGTGACACACTCAAAGCTCTGCATAAATCTGCTATAAATATAAACGAACCACGCAGCAGAGCAATCAGTACAACGTTACTGCTGTAACGATAATGATCACTTATGGACAGCCCTAGCTCAGCAATGCGCTGAGCAATATCCTGTTTAGAAATCAACACTTCTACAGTATATTTCATTGCGAATCTATCATTTTGTTAGATAGATGGTAAAAAGCTCATTTTAGCACAATTTACTTGACTAGAATTAATCATAATAATTGATTTTTAATCAATTATTTTGAATACCGGTTAAACCTTGGTTTGAAAAATAACCTTATCAGCTTTTTCAGTATATTCACTCAGGCGAGCAAAATTTAAGTATGAGGTTTCAACAGCAGTCTTATCCATAAGACGCATTGCCTGAAGATATTCTTCTACAGTAGGCAAACGACCTAACATAGATGTTACGGCCGCTAGTTCGGCAGATGCTAAATAAACATTGGCGCCATTGCCCATACGGTTAGGGAAGTTACGGGTAGAGGTAGAAACTACAGTAGCGCCGTCCATAACTCGAGCCTGATTACCCATACACAGAGAGCAGCCTGGAATTTCTATACGCGCGCCGCTTTTACGAAAAACATTATAATACCCCTCAGCTGTTAGCTGAGCAGCATCCATTTTAGTCGGCGGTGCGATCCATAGCCTGGTAGGCAATTGACCTTTATGCTTGTAAAGCAGTTTACCTACAGATCGAAAATGACTAATATTTGTCATACAAGAACCAACAAAAATTTCATCAATCTTACTACCGGCAACATCTGATAATAGACGGGCGTCGTCAGGATCGTTCGGTGCGCATAATATAGGCTCGGTAATTTCATCTAGGTTAATATCAATAACTGCAACGTATTCAGCATCAGCATCCGCTGACAGCAACGTCGGATTAACGAGCCAGCTTTCCATTTTTTTTATACGTCGCTCTAGGGTGCGACGGTCACCATAGCCTTCCCATATCATCCATTTTAAAAGTACAACATTAGAATTTAAGTACTCGGTAATGGGGTCTTGATCAAGCTTGATTGTACAGCCTGCAGTAGAACGTTCTGCAGAGGCGTCAGCCAGTTCAAAAGCCTGCTCTACTTTTAACTGCGGCAAACCCTCTATTTCCATGATTAGACCAGAGAAAATGTTTTTTTTAATCTTTTTTTTATCAACTGTCAGCAGTCCTTGCTTAATTGCATAATAAGGAATTGCATGCACCAAATCTCGAATGGTGATTCCAGTATGCATAGTGCCTTTAAAGCGAACGAGCACTGATTCTGGCATATCTAGCGGGATAATTCCCGTTGATGCTGCAAAGGCAACTAGCCCAGAGCCAGCAGGAAACGAAATCCCGATAGGAAACCGAGTATGAGAATCTCCGCCAGTACCTACTGTATCGGGCAAAAGCATACGATTAAGCCAAGAGTGAATAATGCCATCTCCCGGACGTAGGGAAACACCGCCACGATTCATAATAAATTCCGGCAGGGTATGATGATTTTGCACATCTACAGGCTTAGGATAGGCAGCAGTATGACAAAAAGACTGTATTACCAGATCAGCAGAGAAGCCTAGACACGCCAGATCATTCAATTCATCACGGGTCATTGGGCCGGTTGTATCCTGAGATCCAACCGACGTCATTTTTGGCTCGCAATACTGACCTGGACGTACTCCAGAGATGCCACAGGCACGGCCAACTATTTTTTGCGCTAGCGTATATCCTTTATCGCTGGCAGCAACATCACGTGCATGGCGAAAAATATTGTTTGACGGTATCCCAAGAGATTCACACGCGCGTTTGGTCAGCCCTCTACCGATGAGAAGCGGTATACGGCCTCCGGCACGAAATTCATCTACTAGCATATCTTTTTTAAGGTTAAAACTAGTTAATAGTCTGCTATTATCGTGCTGACAAATTTTTCCTGCAACCGGGTATATGTCGATAACATCGCCCATATTCAAATCTGATACGTCTACCTCTATGGGTAGAGCGCCGGCGTCTTCCATAGTATTAAAGAAAATTGGCGCAATTTTGCTGCCTAATACTATCCCACCACTGCGTTTGTTCGGTATATAAGGAATATCATATCCCATAAACCATAGGACGGAATTGGTAGCAGATTTACGCGATGAACCGGTACCAACCACATCGCCGACATATGCCAGCGGATAACCTTTTTTGTTTAGAGCCTCAATTTGCTTGATAGGTCCAACGTTACCAGGTTCATCGGGAAATATTCCATCACGGGAGTTTTTTAGCATTGACAGCGCATGTAGCGGGATATCCGACCGTGACCATGCATCTTGAGCTGGTGAAAGATCGTCAGTGTTAGTTTCTCCAGTTACTTTAAAAACAGTCACGGTAATTTTTTCTGCAAGTTTTGGGCGAGATAAAAACCATTCTGCATTTGCCCAGGAGATTATTACTTCCTGCGCATAGTGATTGCCGTCTTTAGCTTTTTTTTCAACATCATAAAAGTTATCAAACAACAATATTATAGTTTTAAGCACGCGTGCAGCGATAGGAGCCAATGCTTCGTTGTGCAGTGCTTCCAACAGCGGAGCAATATTATAACCGCCCTGCATCGTACCCAGTAATTCAATGGCTTTTTCCGCCGTTATTAGTGGCGATTGCTTTTTTCCCTTAGCGATAGAAGCAAGAAAGCTTGCTTTGATATAAGCTGCTTCATCCACACCAGGTGGCACCCGATGAGTCAACAATTCCAGTAAATAGACTTCTTCGCCTGCCGGCGGTTTTTTCAGTAGATCAACTAACGCTACCATTTGTAAGGCATCAAGAGGCTTAGGAACAATGCCCTGTGCAGCACGCTCGGCAACATGCTTACGATAAGCTTCTAGCACAACGTTCTCCTAATGATTAAGTACTAGCTCTTACTATTGAGAAACATTCTATTAACTGAAAAAAAAGAAAGCACCACCATCTCTATAATTTACATGCAGCCTTGAACTGCAAAGCGCAGGGGAGGTTTATAATTTTTCTTCTTTATGATACTTCCATACTCTCCACTATCCTTATTAGGAACTAACAGTTAAAACAGTTAAAATAAGTGTGTTCTAAAACAGACTAGATTATTATTTTAGTCACCCTGCTACTAAGAGCAGTAGATCTAGGATAAAATTATATTATATAATATGGTTTATTTAAATCAGTCAATAGCGCATTCGTTATACCGATCCGCGAAGTTTTTGATCTTGGCTAGGAGCCTTTATAAGTATTTATTTTTATTGATCTTAAAATTAGGCAAATCGGTAATGGTACCTTCGTATATTTCTGCTGCCAGTCCCACTGATTCGTGCAGTGTGGGGTGTGCATGAATAGTCAGTGCGATATCTGCTGCATCGCAACCCATCTCAATAGCCAAGCCTATCTCCCCTAGTAATTCACCACCATTTACGCCGACTACTGCACCGCCAATAACCCGGTGCGATTCTTTATCAAAAATTAGTTTTGTTATACCTTCCTGGCAATTAGATGCAATAGCACGACCAGAGGCAGACCAGGGGAAGATCACTATTTCATAGCTGATACCTTTTTCTTTAGCTTCTTTCTCAGTAAGACCAACCCACGCCAATTCTGGTTCGGTATAAGCGATAGAAGGAATAACTTTAGGGTCAAAATAGTAATTTTTTCCAGCTATAATTTCTGCCGCAACGTGCCCCTCGTGGGTACCTTTGTGCGCTAGCATCGGTTGCCCGACAATATCGCCGATAGCGTAGATATGAGGCACATTAGTGCGCATTTGTTTATTAACGTGGATAAAACCTTGATTATCAACTGCAACTTCGGCCTGTTCTGCATCCAGTAATTTACCGTTTGGTACGCGGCCTACAGCAACTAATACAGCATCGTAGCGCTGGACTTCTTTCGGCGCTTTTCTCCCTGCCATTCTAACATATATGCCGTCATCTTCTGCTTCCATAGTCGTAATTTTAGTTTCCAGTATTAAGTTAAAATGTGAACTAATTCGCTTAGCAAAAAATTGTACTACGTCTTTATCGGCAGCTGGAAGAATATGATTGCACATTTCCACTACATCAATTTCTGAACCTAGAGCGTGATAAATGGTAGCCATTTCTAAACCGATAATGCCACCACCCATAACCAGCAGCCGCTTCGGTACAGTTGTTAACACAAGCGCATCAGTAGAATCCCATATACGAGGATCACCATAGGGGATAAATGGAAGTTGAACTGGACGGGAACCAGCAGCGATAATGGCATTATCGAATGTAACAACGGTGGTGGTACCGTTGTTTTTCTGCACTTGTAGGGTATGGGAGCAGGTGAATTTGCCGTAGCCATTGACCATTTTCACTTTACGCTCTTTTGCCATTTTGTTTAAACTACTGGTCAACTGAGCAACTACTTTTTCTTTCCAGGTTCGTACGTTGTTGAGATTAATTTGAGGTTCGCCGAAAATAATGCCATTTTTACTCAGTGCTTTAGCCTCTTTGATCACTTTAGCGACATGCAATAAAGCCTTAGATGGAATACAGCCTACATTTAGACAGACACCGCCGAGAGTAGCGTGACGTTCCACTAGAACAGTATCTAGACCTAAATCAGCACAACGGAAAGCCGCAGAATACCCACCTGGACCAGACCCAATTACTACTACTTGAGTTTTTATTTCGCTACTCATATAGTTCTATGACCTCTTAGTTATTTATCCGGCTGTTCAGGCAGAAATTGATTACATCAATTTATTGGAGCACAAAAATTGCTAATGTCTAACGGGAAATAAGCAATCATCTTTTACTAAAAGTAAAGACATGCCAATCCCATCAGATAAGGCAAAAATGAAAACTCTAATCTAAGTCTTACATTGTCTTACATTAATAAATGACGAACATCAGACATTACATGATTGATAAAACTTATAAAACGTACGCCATCGGCACCATCAATCACCCTGTGATCATATGATAATGACAGCGGTAATATCAGCCTTGGTGCAAACTCTTTGCCATCCCATACCGGTTTAATAGAAGATTTAGATACACCAAGTATCGCTACTTCTGGCGCATTAACGATAGGCGTAAAAGATGTACCGCCGATACCGCCTAGACTAGATATACTAAAACATCCGCCTTGCATATCTGATAATATTAATTTACCTGCACGAGCTTTTTTAGAAAGCTCCATCAGTTCGCGTGACAGTTCCATAATGCCTTTCTTATTAACATTTCGGAAGACTGGTACCACTAAACTGTTAGGAGTTTCTACCGCTACACCGATGTTAATATATTTTTTTAGCGTAAGTTTCTGGGAGTCTGCAGATAGCGAGCTATTAAAGCGCGGTAGCTCTTCTAGTGCTTTTGCTACCGCTTTCATAATAAATACCAGTGGCGTAATTTTTACATCCAGTTTCTTCTTTTCTGCTTCAGCGTTCTGCTGTTTGCGAAACTCCTCCATTTCTGTAATATCAGCTTCGTCGAACTGAGTAACGTGGGGAATCATCACCCAATTTCTGTGAAGATTAGAACCTGAAATTTTTTTAATCCTACTCAGTTCTATCTCTTCTATGTTACCAAATTGGCCGAAATTTATTTTCGGCCACACGAGTCTTCTCGAAAAAGAACTAAAAAAACTACCACTAGCGGTAGACTCAGACAAGGATTCTGCGTTTTTTACTGCCTCTTTGACATATGCTTGGATATCCTCGCATAGGATGCGGCCTTTACGTCCTGTGCCTTTAATATTCGTTAAATTAACACCAAACTTGCGTGCTAGTCTACGAATAACTGGAGTAGCATGGAAATAGGCATCATTTTCGGCAAATGCTTCTTTTTCGGCAAATTCTTCTTTTTTATTTTTGTTAGCCTGTACCGGTACATTTTTATTAGCGCTGGATACCCCCCAAGTAAATACCTCTGTAGTTTGCTGGCTATTAACCATGGTATTTTTAGTACCTATCGCGGCCGGTTGATCATCTTCCACTTCGAAGATCATGATTAGTGAACCGTTAGTTATTTTATCACCAACTTTGATATTAATCTCTTTAACTGTACCAGCAAACGGCGCTGGCACTTCCATCGAAGCCTTATTACCTTCCACGGTAATCAGTGACTGCTCGGCACTAACTTTATCACCAACTTGAACCATAATCTCAATAACTTCGACTTCTTCGTCACCAATGTCCGGTACTTTTACCTCTTTCCTGCTGCGAGACTGATCATTAGTGCTTTGCTGTGGTGACGCAGCAGGTGCTGCGTTGCTGTTTTGTTCTCCGCTTATAGTTTCGAACAACATAATTAGTGAACCGTTAGTTATTTTATCACCAACTTTGATATTAATCTCTTTAACTGTACCAGCAAACGGCGCTGGCACTTCCATCGAAGCTTTATCACCTTCTACGGTAATAAGCGACTGTTCTGCTTCTACTTTATCGCCTACGCTTACCAGAATTTCAGTAACTTCAACTTCATCTATACCAATATTAGGTACCTTAATTTCAAGAACCATAATTTACCTCTTATGCCAGACGCGGGTTAACTTTATCAGCATCGATACCTAATTTGATAATGGCTTGCGTTACTACATCAGTATCGATATCGCCGCATTTAGCTAACGCTCCTAATGCTGCTACCACTACATAACTGGCGTCAACTTCAAAGTGATGCCGCAGATTTTCGCGGCTGTCGGAACGGCCAAAACCGTCTGTGCCTAAAACACGGAATTCACTGGCCAGGATGAAATTACGGATCTGCTCTGCAAATAGTTTCATATAATCAGTAGAAACTACCACTGGAGCAGTGTTCATCACACTAGCTACATAAGGCACGCGTGGTGTTTGCGTCGGGTGCAACATGTTCCAACGTTCACAATCTTGGCCGTCACGCGCTAGCTCGGTAAACGAGGTCACACTGTAGACATCTGATCCCACACCATACTCTTCTAACAGCATATTAGATGCTTCACGAACATGACGCAAAATAGCTCCTGATCCCATTAATTGTACCTTACCTTTTTTGCCTTCTAGTGTTTCTAGTTTGTAGATCCCTTTACGTATCCCCTCCTGTGCCCCTTTTGGCATTGCCGGCATGTGATAGTTTTCATTTAGTGTGGTCAAGTAATAGTAAACATTTTCTGGATTTTCGCCGTACATACGAATCAGACCGTCGTGCATTATAACCGCGACTTCATAAGCGTAAGCTGGATCATAAGAGATACAATTCGGGATGGTCAGTGCTTGAATATGGCTATGGCCATCTCCATGTTGCAGCCCTTCACCGTTTAAAGTGGTACGCCCAGAAGTTCCACCAATCAAGAAGCCGCGAGCTAACTGGTCTCCAGCTGCCCAACATAGATCACCAATACGCTGAAAACCAAAAATTGAATAATAGATGTAGAACGGAATCATCGGTAAATCGTTAGTACTATAGGAAGTGGCTGCAGCTAGCCATGATGAAGCTGCACCCAGTTCGTTAATACCTTCTTGTAAAATTTGACCATTCTCATCTTCGCGGTAGTAGGCTACCTGCTCGCGGTCCTGCGGGATGTACTGCTGTCCATGCGGACTATAGATTCCAATCTGACGGAACAAACCTTCCATACCGAAAGTACGGGCTTCATCTGCAATAATAGGCACTATTCTATTTTTAATCGACTTATTTTTTAACATAATGTTGAGTGTGCGCACAAAAGCAATAGTAGTTGAGATTTCTTTTTTCTGCTCTACAAACAGCGAAGAGAAGTCTTCAAGCGTAGGTAATTCCAGCGGTTTGGTAAAGTTCTTCAGACGGCTAGGCAGGTAACCTTGTAGCGCTTTGCGGCGCTCGTGCAGATAAGTGTGCTCTGCTGAACCTTCTTCAAAAGTTATATAGGGTAACGATTCTATTTTATTATCGTTAATAATATTGTTTAGATTAAAACGATCACGGAAGTATCGTACCCCTTCCATATTCATTTTCTTTACTTGATGCGCAATATTCATACCTTCTGCGGTCATGCCCATACCGTAACCTTTGATCGTATGAGCCAATATAACAACAGGTTTGCCTTTGGTGTTTTTTGTTTTTTGCAGTGCAGCGTAAATTTTCTTTGGATCGTGGCCACCACGATTCAGTGCCCAAATCTCTTCGTTACTCATATCTTTTACCAACGCTGCTGTTTCAGGATATTTACCGAAGAAATGCTCGCGTACGTATGCGCCGTTTTTCGATTTGAAAGTTTGATAATCGCCATCAACAGTTTCATTCATCAATTGAATCAGCTTGCCAGTTGTATCCTTGCGCAGTAGTTCATCCCAGCGGCTACCCCAGATTACCTTTATTACTTCCCAACCAGCTCCACTAAATACACCTTCAAGCTCTTCGATGATTTTACTGTTGCCGGTCACTGGGCCATCTAGACGCTGTAAATTACAATTGATGATGAATACGAGATTGTCGAGCTTCTCACGAGTAGCTATAGTTATAGCACCCTTAGATTCAGGTTCGTCCATCTCACCATCTCCCAAGAAAGCGTACACTTTCTGGTTGGTGGTGTTTTTTAAGGCGCGATGGTTAAGATATTTAAGGAATTTAGCCTGGTAAATGGCGCTGATTGGTCCTATACCCATAGACACCGTAGGAAACTGCCAAAATTCCGGCATCAGCTTAGGATGTGGGTATGATGATAGCCCTTTTCCATGTACTTCCTGGCGGAAGTTGTTCATCTGCTCTTCTGTCAGCCGGCCCTCAAGAAAGCTACGAGCATAAACACCAGGAGAAATATGCCCTTGAAAATAAACCAGATCACCACCATCTATATCATTACGCGCGTGGAAAAAATGGTTAAAGCATACTTCATAAATAGTAGCCGAAGACTGGAATGATGCCATATGACCACCTAGGTCTAAATCTTTTTTTGAAGCGCGCAAAACAGTCATAATGGCATTCCAACGAATAGCTGAACGGATACGACGTTCAAGCTCCAAGTTCCCGGGATATTCCGGCTCTTCTTCGACAGAAATTGTATTTATATAATTACTGATAGTAACAGTTTTTGCTTTAGTAACATCTTGAACGATGTTTACTCCATTTTTTTTTGCTTCGTTTATGACCTGATTAATCAGAAATTTGGCACGTTCAATACCTTCTTCACAGATAACTGATTTGATCGACTGTAACCAGTCTAGTGTTTCTATTGGATCTACATCATTGTAAAAACATTCTGACATACTACTATTCCTCTTATCTTAATTAGCATAATTCAAATTTATATATTAGACCCATACCCCATAAAGCGCAGAATAAGAACCAATATTATAGCTTATAGCCTAAGACTGTTTACCATTTAGGTAAAATAATTCTCCATCTATTACCATAATATACTTCATACTAAGTATCTCTTTCCCGATCGACTTAGTAGTTATTCTGCGTCTACTATCGTTAGTTTTAGCTAGAGCTCGCTGTATTATACAGCGAGTTTTGTGATACGCTTAACTGCTTATTTAATTATCCCCCTCTAGAAGATAATCTTTCATCTTGGTACAGCCATTCTTAACGAAATAGATTTTTTTTAAATTATTTAAAATAAATATAATATATTATAAATTGGATTAACAGATTTTAATAATATTAAAAGGAAGGTAGCTAAAAATTTACTTATCTTCTCAGCAAAGAGTGCAGACTAAATTAGTCATACGAATCATATTTTTACTGTTACAAATGTAACAAAGTATTTATCTTTATGTAGATAACAATTTTTTATTTAAATCATCAAATTAAATACCTTTAAGCTTAATAAAAATTATTATTTTATAGTTAGTTATAACACCTCTTCTATACCATTCGTATAGAAATATCGCAGTAATTATACAATACTGGTATCACCAGTTTCTTTTAAAAACTAGTACTATGAATAATGACTAACTCTAGTTTAGTGCAATTTTCCGTGGCAATGTTTGAATTTACTCCCTGAATTGCAGGGGCAGGGGTCATTACGTCGAACTTTTTGCCTTTTTTTCTTTAGATTAGTAGTAGTATTATTAACCTCTGACTGAAGCAGCAGAGACTGCGGTTGTTTTTTATTTAGGCTTTTGATCTCCTTATCCAGTAATTTAACTTCTTTTGGCATACGCACCTGTACTTTGCTCAGCGTGCTGATTACTTCATATTTTAATGATTCGAGCATAGCAGCGAACATTTCGAAAGATTCTCGCTTGTACTCTTGCTTAGGATCTTTCTGCGCATAACATCGTAAATGAATACCTTGACGCAGATAGTCCATCGCTGCTAAATGATCTTTCCATAGTGAATCTAGAGTTTGTAACATGACGTTTTTCTCAAAATTGCGCATTATATCGCTACCAAGAATCTTCTCTTTACTTTGGTACTGCGCGAGCATCTGTTCGAGCACACGCTCGCTTAGTATCTCTTGATGCAGACTAGGTTCATCATCCAGCCATTGGTCGATAGGAATTTCCAGATCAAAATCATACTTCAGGCACTGCTCTAGACCTGATACATCCCATATTTCTTCCAGCGACTGCGGCGGAATATAGTTATCAATAATAGTCTTAAGCACATCTTCGCGAAGACTTTTAATAGAATCGCTAATATCTGCTACATCAAGTAACTCATTGCGCTGGGTGTAAATAGCTAGGCGCTGATCGTTGGTAACGTCATCATATTCTAACAACTGTTTCCGGATGTCAAAATTACGGCTTTCTACTTTACTCTGAGCGTTAGCTATAGCCTTATTAACCCACAGATGTTCGATAGCCTCACCCTTCTTCATACCCAATTTGCGCATCATACGAGAGACTCGATCCGATGCAAAAATGCGCATCAGGGGGTCTTCTATCGACAAATAAAAACGTGATGAGCCAGCGTCTCCCTGACGACCAGATCGACCACGCAGCTGGTTATCAATACGTCGAGATTCATGGCGCTCGGTCCCGATAATATGCAAACCGCCTGCAGCTAGTACAGCATCATGCCGCTGCTGCCAGGCATCTTTAATAGCAGAAATATTTTTATTATTGGTTGGTGGAGTGTTCATCGCAGTAATCTCCTCCTGCCAGCTGCCGCCCAGTACAATATCGGTACCGCGGCCGGCCATGTTAGTGGCAATCGTCACTGCATACGGTTGACCAGCCTGTGTGATGATATTTGCTTCCATAGCGTGAAACTTGGCGTTGAGCACTTTATGGGGAATACCTACTTTATTTAGCTCTCTTGAAATTAGTTCAGATTTTTCAATAGAAATTGTACCAACCAAAACCGGTTGCCCGCGCCCGTTACAGGTTTTGATATCCTCTATAATAGCTTTAATTTTTTCTTGTTCAGTCATATAGACTAAATCAGAGAGATCTTTGCGACGCATCGGCCGATTAGTGGGCACAACGACGGTATCCAATTGATAAATTGAACTGAATTCAAACGCTTCGGTATCGGCAGTTCCGGTCATACCTGCCAGCTTTTCATATAAACGGAAATAGTTTTGAAAGGTAATAGACGCTAGCGTCTGATTTTCTTTTTGTATAGCCACGTTTTCCTTCGCTTCTACTGCCTGATGCAGCCCATCAGACCAACGACGACCTGGCATTGTGCGCCCAGTATGTTCGTCGACAATGATTACCTTGCCATCTTTAACAAGATAGTCAACATTGCAAGAGAATAGTACATGGGCGCGTAGGGCAGCGTTAATATGGTGCATTAATATGAGATTAGCTGACGAGTAAAGCGACTCACCCTGTTTCATGAGTCCGGCTTTTATTAAGAGCTCTTCAATCAATACTAATCCCCGTTCAGTTAGGTGCACTTGGCGAAACTTTTCATCCACAGAAAAGTGACCTTCACCCTGGAAACTATCAGAATCTTCCTTATCCTGTCTAATTAAATACGGTATTAATTTATTTATGCGTCGATACATATCAGAGTTGTCTTCTGCTGGACCGGAGATAATCAGCGGGGTGCGCGCTTCATCTATTAAGATAGAGTCCACCTCATCCACAAGCGCGTAATGCAACTTACGTTGTACCCTTTCTGCTGAGCAGAACGCCATGTTATCGCGTAGATAATCAAATCCATACTCATTATTGGTGCCATAAGTAATATCAGCCGCGTAGGCTATACGTTTGGCCGGTACCGGAAGTCCTGGCTGGTTAATGCCAACGCTAACCCCCAAGAATTCAAACAGTGGGCGGTTATTTTCCGCATCGCGTAGCGCTAGGTAATTGTTTACTGTAACTATATGCACACCTTTACCGCTTAGAGCGTTTAGATACGCTGGTAGCGTGGCGGTTAGGGTTTTTCCTTCACCAGTACGCATTTCAGCAATGCAGCGATCGTTAAGCACCATACCGCCAATCAACTGTACATCAAAATGGCGCATACCGAACACACGCTTACTAGCTTCACGCACTACTGCAAATGCTTCTGGTAGTAGGCTGTTAACCGAAGTTCCTTGTTTAATACGGTTTCGAAATTCGGTAGTTTTGGATGTTAGTTGTTCATTACTAAGCTTTTCCATTGCTGGTTCAATTTGGTTAATAGTGTCTACCACTCTGCTCATGCGACGTAGAATACGATCGTTACGGCTTCCAAAAATTTTGGTAAGTAGTCTTGCTAGCATATTTATTTATATCTCACTTATCACGACCCAGTTCATCGGGGTTCATAATTTATTGACAGAAATCTAAAAATACAAGTGTACTGCAACTGCGTTAAAAGAGTAAAAATAGTACTCTATGTACCCAAAAGCCCAGTCTTTAAGACCGAGCTATACGCTTATTAAGCCGCAGGCTAAGTGTGGGAGGAAACAGAACTTGGTACTGCGCATGTAGTAGCAATGTAGTTTGAGCTTCAGGCAACAGTGTTGGTATCAAAGCAAAAGAGAGATGACGAATGAAAGTACACGTATTATATTATTCCAGCGTGCTATCTGATAAAATTCGACCTGAAAAGAAGAATCCTGAAAAAAAGAATTTTGCTGACTGAGACTTCTACAGCAGCTACGACCTAACTGATACAGAAAATCTAGGCCGTTACCTAGCAATAACTGCAAAATAAAATTAACCTCAACCTTAATAGAAGAGATAACTGAAAATAAAGCCTGCTAAATTGTCGCAAGCAATTTAAGATACCCCATTATTTATCATGATGTTTGCAGGAGTTTTTATGCGAGCTAGCCGTCCATATCCCATCAACATGCTATTTATTGATGCTGCTGAAACAAGCAGCGTATCTCTGGTATTGTTACAACAGCGGGCAATCATGCTGCTGAAACTTAACCGCACGGTAAGTGTACTACTACCGATAACCTTGCGACCATGGTGCCGCGTAGCTAACTTTCGCCAAAGCGTGCTAGTGCTAGAAACTGCTAACGCAAGCTGGAAAATGCGCTTAAGATATGAACAAACTAAATTATTATCCGCATTACGTGCACAAAGTTTACCATTATTGTCTGCTATCGACATCAGGATTAATCCTTCTCTAGCGAAAGGAGCAAATCTGAGTAAAAAAAATAACAGTAGTATCCAGCAAAGTTTCCGGCCGCATGAAGAAGAAATTATACGGTTAAGTATGAAAAGTGCAGTATCTATTATAAATGTGGCGGCACGCAGCAAAGGGACATTAAAAAGCGCGCTAGAACGTTTAGCAAAATTGGTTAGAGAAAATTCTGACCACACCACATTTTAACCTTACATTTCACTGTTATACCGTGGCGTAGGACCGCTTAGTAGAGAGCTATAAATAAATTAAGTAATTAAAAAAGAAAGGGTCTTAAATGTCTTCAAAGCCAGAGGCATTTCGGCTTCATTTTCAAATGTTACTAGCTCCCAAGCTTCTTTACGTGCTAGTACTTCCTGCAATAATTTATTATTCATAGTATGGCCTGATTTAAAAGCAGTAAAAGCTCCGATCATGTTGTGACTGCACATAAATAGGTCGCCGATGGCATCAAGCAGTTTGTGGCGTACAAACTCATTTTGAAAGCGCAAACCGTCTTTATTTAGCACCCGGTAATCATCGACTACGATAGCACAATCGTAACTACCGCCTAGAGCGAGACCTCGAGACTGCAAGTACTCGATATCACGCATAAAGCCGAAGGTGCGCGCACGACTTATTTGATGCACAAACGACTCGGTAGATAAGTTCAGGCAATAACGTTGCAAGCTTTCATTAATAGCAGGATGTTTAAATTCAATAGTGAAATCAAGCCGAAAGCCGTCGTATGGAGCCAGCTCAGCCCATTTATTATTTTCACCTTCTAAGCGCACTACCTGTTTGATGCGCAGAAATTTTTTGGCTTTATTAAGCTCCTTAATGCCGGCATCTAGTAGTAAATGGACGAATGGACTGGCACTGCCGTCCATAATAGGAATTTCAGGTGCATCTACTTCAACGATGATGTTGTCGATGCCCAAACCAGCCAGTGAAGCATTCAGGTGCTCAACGGTGGAAATACGTACGTCCTGCTCGTTTACTAGACAGGTACATAGCATGGTATTACGTACCGAACATGCATTCGCAAGGAAATCTACAGGTGGTTTCAAATCAATTCGACGATAGATAACCCCGGTATTAGCCGGAGCAGGGCGTAGTGTCAGTGTTACTCTTTTGCCAGTATGTAACCCTACACCTGTTGTCTGCACAATACGTTCCAATGTACGTTGTTTGAGCATATCTATATTATCTCGCAATGTTTAACCATACCGCCTATTTTTTTGGCTATTTCGTAATGAGAAATAAGTAATTAAAAAAAAGGACTAGTTTAGCACAAAAAAATTAGTTTTCCTAAATATCAAAATTTTTAATCAGCCTGTTTACGCAAGAAAGCTGGAATATCTAAGTAATCTGGTCCCTTATTTCCTTGTATATTTTGATCATTAACTACGTTAGCAGTAGTTTTATGTTGTTTCTGTTCAGAACGAAGTGAAGCTATATTAGCAGCGTGCTCGCTATAGCGGTTATTATTTATGACTGGTTGGATGCTCTGCTGGCTGGTAACGAGGGTAATTTCAGAATTTTTATCCATACCAATACCGGTAGCTACCACTGTCACGCGTATTTCATCATTCATATCTGGATCCAATGATGTACCGATGACTACGGTGGCATTATCAGATGAGAAAGCGCGAATCGTATTTCCGACAGTTTCGAACTCGTCTAAACGTAGATCGAAACCAGCTGTGATATTAATCAAGACGCCACGTGCACCAGAAAGATCAATATCCTCAAGTAACGGGCTAGAAATAGCCATTTCTACGGCTTCTTCAGCACGATCCTCACCGCATGCGACACCAGAGCCCATCATAGCGTGGCCCATTTCTGACATTACGGTGCGCACATCAGCAAAATCAACATTCATTAGCCCAGGGCGGGTAATCAGTTCAGCTATACCCTGTACCGCGCCTTTAAGCACGTTATTGGCAGCGCTAAAAGCGTCCAGTAGCGAGATGCCACGTCCTAAAACCTTAAGTAACTTATCATTGGGTATGGTGATCAATGAGTCAACGTGTTTAGATAGTTCAGAGATACCCTGTTCGGCAAATACCATACGTTTTTTACCTTCAAAATTAAAAGGCTTGGTTACCACAGCAACGGTCAGGATACTAAGATCCTTAGCAACTTCTGCTACTACTGGCGCTGCACCTGTCCCAGTACCGCCGCCCATACCTGCAGCGATGAACACCATATCAGCCCCTTCTAGGGCCGAAACTAATACTTCACGGTCTTCTTCCGCGGAATTACGTCCTACTTCTGGATTAGCACCAGCACCAAGGCCTTTGGTAATCCCACTGCCTATTTGAATAGTTTGCCCAATAGACGTTTTGCGCAATGCCTGAGCATCAGTATTCACCGCACAGAAATCAACTCCTTCGATGCGTTCACGCACCATATGCTCGACGGCGTTGCCACCACCTCCGCCGACGCCAATGACTTTAATCACAGCATCATTGGTTAATTCCATTGGTTCAAACATAATTTTCTCCATTTTGGACCTATCACCTAGTAACCGCCTGCATAGAAAAATCATTTTAAAATCTTTAAAATTCTTTTTTTATCCAGCTACTGAACCGCTTAAAACAGGTACTGACCGAGCTACGTTTGCCTATATCTATCTCGCCGCTCAAATGTGACTCTTTACCGTAATGTAATAAACCTACGGCAGTAGAATAATAAGGCTCCTGCGCATAATCTGTTAGACCAGTGATCTTCAGTGGTTGGCCAATACGTACTTGGGTATGAAATACCCTCTGTGCGCAAGCAGCAAGACCATCTATCTGCGCCGCTCCTCCAGTCAAAACAATCCCGGCAGCCAGATGATGTTTCACTCCCTGTGCCCTTAGTTGTTCCTGCAACTGCATAATTTCTTCGTTTACCAAAATCATTAGCTCTGTATAGCGCGGCTCAATTACCTCGGCCAACGTCTGACGCTGGAGACTGCGCGGTGGTCGGCCACCAACACTAGGTACTTCGATGCTTTCGTCCTTACTAACCCCCGAGCCTAAAGCACATCCGTGACGCACTTTGATAGCCTCAGCGTCGGTATGCGGTGTGCCGAAGGCATAGGCAATATCGCTAGTAACTACATTGCCAGCATAAGGGATAACCTTGGTATGGCGCAGCGATCCAGCGGTATACACTGCCATGTCCATAGTTCCACCACCAATATCAACGACGCACACTCCTAGTTCGCGTTCATCTTCTGTAAGTACCGCATAATTAGCTGCAAGACCTGCAAAAATTAATTGGTCAACTTTTAAATCGCAACGTTCAACCGCTTTAACAATATTTTTTGCCATATCGTTATGACAGGTAATTAGGTGCACCTTAGCTTGCATGCGAACGCCGGATAAGCCGACTGGGTTTTTTATTCCCTCCTGATAATCAATAGCATAATCCTGCGGAATTACATGCAGAATACGGTGTTCGTCGCTTACCCGCACAGATTTTGCTGTATGCACAACATTTTCTACATCTTCATGAGTGACTTCTTCCGCAGAAATAGGTACCATACCAATTTCATTTTGGCAGCTTATATGTTTACCAGAAAGGGCAAGATATACCGATGATATTTGACAATCCGCCATCAACTCTGCTTGATCGATGGCGCGTTGTACACATTTAACCACTGACTCTAAATCGTTAACTCCACCTTTATCCATCCCACGCGACGGGCAACTACCCATGCCAATGATATTTACCATACTGTCGGGTAACACTTCTCCTACCAGCGTGGCTACCTTAGTTGTACCAATCTCTAGTCCTACTACCAGTTTCCTGTCAGTCGCCTTAATCATTATTGTGCCTGTAACTGAATCTGTTGCTGATTACTGTTTTCAATTGCGATAAAAGCAGTTGACCAACCGACGGCCAAGCCTACATCATAACGTAGATCCACATAACTAATACGCTTATTAGCGTTCTGTGCTTGATGAAGAATAACTGGATAAATACCAATAAATCGCTGCAAACGCTTTATCTTGTCATTGCGACCCAGCTCCAGTCTGAGACTGTCCCGTAAAACTAAATACCAAGAATGGCGAGTACTCATACTAACTGCATTAAGTTTTAATTTAGCAGATGTTAATACCTGATCTAGATTACGGTAGCCAACTAAAACTTCTCTTTCGCTACCTTCAGGACCATAAAGCATAGGCATAACAGGATGGTTACCAATACGATCTGCAGGAGCTCTAAATACTTCTCCTCTGCTGTCTAGAAGGTAAAAATCGTTCCAGCGCGCTACCGGTACATATTCTATTAAGTGAATTTTAAGTTCGTCCGGCCACTGCTTACGTACACTTACATGCTTTATCCATGGCATCCTTTCAATATGCTGTTGTATAAAGTTAACATTCTGGGTTATAAATGTTTCGGGTGCTCTCAGTGCCCGAATAACCTGGCGAATATCGTTGTTAGTAGTGTAGTGACATTCACCTGTAACTACCAACTGAGAAAAAGAAAAATTATGAGCGTTTTTTATCCAACTAACTAACATCCAACTACCCCAGACGATACTATCTAGCGCCATCAAAAAGAAGAGCAAACCTGCTAGTTGGGCGCTATTACTACGTCCTGTAACGACAGGTTTGATCTGGCATTTTACGTTTATCGCTATTTGCGACATATCAGGCTATTCCGTCCATTACACACAGTTTAACCATATTTTCACTATATATAATACGGGGGTAGTAGTAATTTACTATCTGCCAGTTTACGAGCAATTTTACCCACCGTGCCAGCACCCTGCATCAATACCAAGTCATTAGCTTGCAGTGCAAGTACCAGTGTAGCAGACAACGCATCCATGTCTGGCACAAAGATCGGGTTTACTCTGCCATTTTCGCGGATAGTGCGGCATAGCGAGCGACTATCTGCGCCAGGAATAGGCGCTTCGCCAGCAGGATAAACGTCAAGCATTAGTAGCACATCCACGTCTGAAAGCACGTTAGCAAAATCTTCGTATAAATCCCTTGTTCGACTATAACGGTGTGGTTGAAATACCATGACTAAGCGCTTGTTTGGCCATCCAGCGCGCGCTGCTTTGATAGTAGCAGCCACCTCAGTTGGATGGTGACCGTAATCATCCACTAGTATCACTTCGCCCGTTTTACCATTTATATGAGCTAGATCATAACGGCCAAGATCGTCAAAGCGGCGACCAGTACCCTGAAATTGTCGCATCGCTTGCAAAATAATCTTATTATCAATCCCCTCTTCTATTGCCACCGCAACCGCTGCAGTAGCGTTAAGAGCGTTATGGCGACCAGTAGCGTTTAATTCTACCTGTAAAGCAATTTTATCCTGACGGTATAGAGTAAAGCTTACGCGTGCACCTTCCTGATGATAATCATAAATACGTAGATCGGCATCGTCGCTAAAACCGTAGGTGATAATCTGCCGCTTAATTAGGGGTTGCAGTTCCCTAATTACCGGATCATCGATGCACATCACTGCACGTCCATAAAAAGGTAAATTGTGCAAGAAATTGATAAAAGTTTGTTTTAACTTTTCAAAGTTTCCCTGATAGGTATCCATATGGTCAGGTTCTATATTAGTAATAATCGTGACTATTGGCTGCAAATGCAGAAAAGAGGCATCACTTTCGTCGGCTTCAACTATTAAGTAACGGCTACAGCCAAGCCTAGCGTATACACCAGCTGCTTTTACTAGTCCTCCATTAATAAAAGTAGGATCGAGACCAGCTTCTGCATAAATACTTGTTACCATAGAAGTAGTTGTAGTTTTGCCATGTGTCCCAGCAATAGCGATACCATGTCGAAAACGCATCAGTTCAGCCAGCATCTCTGCTCGCTGTATTACTGGGATTTGTGCTTCATTAGCAGCGATAACTTCTGGGTTATCAGGCGCTATCGCGCTCGAAATTACCACTACGCTAGCGTCACTAATATTCTCTGGGCAGTGATTGAAATAGATCTGCACTCCTAGTTTGGTCAATTGCTGTGTTACCGCGTTAGGCACTAGATCAGAGCCACTTATTTGATAACCTTCATTTGCCAGTACCTCTGCAATACCACCCATGCCAGCACCACCGATACCGATAAAATGAATTTGTCTGACGCGACGCATCTCGGGAATAAAGGTTCGCAGTTTAGCCAGTTTTTGTGGATTCACAATGTTATCGCTTAAATCAGTAACACTTGGTTCGGACGTTACACCCAGTATATGCGCATAGCTTACGCGAGCGTCGCTGCTACTACTTCCTGCGCCACGCGTTCGGTAGCATCAGGTATAGACAATTTTCTAGCACGTGCAGACATAGCCAACAGCGCCGGCCGATCCCATCGAGCTAGCACATCAATGACCCGGTCTACAGTAAATTCTGGTTGTTCAATAATTTTCGCTGCTCCTATTTGCTCAAGTGGCAGCGCGTTCCAGTACTGCTGTCTATCTTTATGTTTAAACGGTACGAATAGTGCAGGTAGACCAACTGCAGCAATTTCACTTACCGTCAACGCTCCAGCACGGCATACAACTGCGTCTGCCCAGGCGTATGCGGCAGCTATATCGTCAATAAATTCCACCACGTTATGTGGCTTTTTACCGACTGCCGCATAGGCCCGGTTTACCTCGTCAAGCGCCCCTTTACCTACTTGATGCCACATGGTAAAAGAGCCTGCAAGCCTGGCTGCAACCGTCGGTAAAGTCTGGTTAAGTACCCGAGAACCCTGGCTGCCTCCGATCACTAAAATACGTATCGGCCCCGCACGATCTCGCAGGCGAACCTCAGGAGACGGCAGTGCCAGTACTGCATCACGCACTGGGTTACCTACAACCTTTGCATAGGCAAACGCGCCAGGAAATGCCTGTAGTACTTTGTGAGCAATTTTTGCTAGGACTCGGTTAGTAAGACCAGCGATGCTGTTCTGTTCGTGTAGAACCACTGGAATGCCGTAGCTCCAGGCGGCTAGACAACCGGGACCAGAAACATAACCACCCATACCTAATACTACGTCTGGAAGCCAGGTACGCATGATACGCCGCGCCTGATATAAGGCAAGCCATATGCGCAACGGTACCATCAACTGAGGTTTAAGCCCTTTACCGCGCAGACCACTAATACTTATGAAGTCGATGGCAATACCGTGCTTCGGTACAAGTATAGCTTCCATGCGATCGGCGGTACCAAGCCAGCGTACCTGCCAACCCTGCGACATAAGGTAATGCGCAACTGCCAATCCCGGGAATACATGTCCACCGGTACCACCAGCAATCACTATAAGCCGCCTGGTCTTTTTCATATTTGTCATCACAGTTTCCTTCCAAACGCCTGTACTTTTGCAAGACGTGTTTCAAAATCAATCCTCAGTAATAACACAATTGCCGTCGACATAATCAATAGACTTGAACCACCATAGCTTATAAATGGTAAGGTCAACCCCTTGGTTGGCAAGATACCGGCAGCGGCGCCCACGTTAATCAACGCTTGAAAACTAAACCAAATACCGATGGAACAAGCGAGAAAACCAGAAAAAAGCTGGTTAATTTTCAGCGCTTTACGACCGATAAACATGGCGCGAAAAGCGACTAAAAATAAGATTAGGAGTACTAGTACTACGCCAAGATAACCTAATTCTTCACCAAGAATAGCGAAAATAAAGTCAGTATGGGGTTCTGGTAGATACTCGAGTTTCTGTACTGAGTTGCCTAGTCCTTGCCCCCATAATTTGCCGCGGCCGAACGCCATCAAAGAATGGGTTAACTGATAGCCGCTATCAAATGGAGCGTCCCATGGGTTCCAAAATGATATTAAGCGCCGCATACGATAAGGCGCAGCGATGATAAGCAATACAACCGCAAAAATGCCTAAACAGATGATCGATAAAAATTGCCACAGTTTAGCGCCAGCCAAAAATAATATTGCTAGGGTAGTTATAAATAGTACTACCACGGTACCTAGATCTGGTTGCGCTAGCAATAACACCGCTAGCAACATCATTACGACCATCGGTTTGCACAAACTCCAAAAATTAGTTCGTACCTCTTCTACTTTATTTACTAAATAACTGGCTATATAACAAAATAAAGTTAATTTAGATAATTCAGCTGGCTGTATACTCAGAGGCCCGAAGGTAATCCAGCGTGATGCACCGTTGACCGAACTACCCAATACTAGGACTACTAATAACATCAACAACGTGATAAAAAGCATTATAGAGCTATAACGTTGCCAAATAACCATTGGAATGTGTAGTGTGGTTAGCGACAGTAAGAAAGCTAGACCGAGATAAAAAGCATCTCGTTTAGAGAAATAAAATGGATCGTTTAATAAGTGCGCACTGATCGGTATCGATGCAGAGGTCACCATCACAAAACCAATACCAGCTAGCCCAAGCGTCAGCCAGAGTAAATAGCGGTCGTAGAGCATTATGCATCAACCTAATTCTCGCGCTAAGCTAGCAAAAGCCTCACCGCGAACTTCAAAATTAGTAAATTGGTCCAAGCTAGCGCAGGCCGGCGATAATAGTACTAGATCCCCTGCTCTAACTCGATTACCGATAATTCGCATCGCCTGTTCAAGGGTCTTAGTAATCGTTGTGGCATCAGGACGAAGCTTAGCCAATTGCTCTCCATCCTGACCAAAAGCAGTAAAGCTGTACCTGTTTTCCCTGTAGCCAGGGAGCCAGAGGTGAAAAATCAGCAGACTTACCATCTCCACCTAATAGTAAATGCAAGGTTCCAGAAACTTTTAACCCATTTAGTGCCGCCTTTGTACTGCCGACATTAGTGGCTTTAGAATCGTTAATCCAACGCACCCCTTTGCGTTCATGCACAAGCTCAAATCGGTGCGCTAATCCACGGAATTTACGCAATGCCGCCAGACTAGCTGGACGAGGAATACCGACCGAGGTCGCTAACGCTAGAGCTGCCAGTGCGTTAGTATAATTATGATGGCCGAAGATAGACATTTCGGCACAGTCGAGCAGAGGTTCTCCACTCGCTACAAGCCAGGTATGTCCATCGCATTGTTTGAGGCAATAATTGCCGATTTCGGCCCCGAAGCTTATGCAGCGCTCGTCCTCTCCGCTTACCGGTAAGGTAAACGCATCTTGGGCATTCACAACACATACTGCAGCATGGCGGTATATTTTTAGCTTTTCAGCGCGATATTGCTGCAGACCAAGCGGGTAACGATTCACATGATCTTCGCTGATATTTAATACTGTCGCTGCTGCTGCCCGTAAGCTGTGGGTAGTTTCTAACTGAAAACTCGATAGCTCCAAAACATACAGCTGCGAAGAAGTATCAAGCAACTGCAGCGCTGGCAAACCAATATTACCGCCAACGCCCACCTTCCAACCAGCGCAAGCGGCCATTTCACCTACCAGTCTGGTAACGGTGCTTTTACCGTTAGAGCCAGTTATAGCTACTATTGGTAGCATAGCTTCGCGTACAAAAAGTTCGATATCGCCTATAATTTTTAGACCTGCCAGCGCCGGGTGCGCTAACGGGATACCGGGGCTAGCAACAATTAGCGTAGCGTCGAGTAACCATTGTTTGTTCAAGGCACCTAGATGGCGAGGTACATCGCATGGCAACGTCGCTAGTCCCGGAGGATAAAAACGAGTATCCATTACTCTTGGCGTCACACCACGACGAAGAAAAAAATTAACGCAGGAAATGCCGGTAAGCCCTAATCCAATAATAACTACCTTTTCTTGCCGATAATTCTTCATAGTCACCACCGTACCTTCAGTGTTACAAGGCCAAGAATGACTAGTATTAACGAAATAATCCAAAAACGCACAATGATCCGCGGCTCTGGCCAGCCTTTTAGTTCGTAATGATGGTGGATGGGTACCATAAGAAAAATGCGCTGACCGCGTAATTTAAACGATCCTACCTGTAAAATCACTGATAGGGTTTCCATCACAAATAATCCACCCATAATAAATAGTAAAAATTCTTGGCGGAGCAGAACTGCAATGGTTCCAATTGCTCCGCCAAGTGCTAAAGAACCAACATCACCCATAAACATCTGTGCTGGATAGGTATTAAACCAAAGAAAACCTATACCTGCACCAATGATGGCAGTGCATACTACCACCAATTCGCCCGCAAAACGGATATAGGGTATATGCAGGTAGACAGCGCAATTCATGTTACCTGTTGCCCAAGCTACCAATGCCAAACCAGCAGCAACGAATACCATGGGGACAATCGCTAAACCATCTAAACCATCGGTAAGATTAACCGCATTGCTTGTACCGACAATTACAAAATAAGCTAAGATCACATACCCTAGCTCTAGCTGAAGCATAATATCTTTGAAGAAAGGCACCACTAACTGAGTAGCTGGCGTATTTTTACCAGTCATAAATATGGTTAGCGCTACCGCCAGTGCTATCAAAGATTCCCAAAAATATTTCCATTGATTAATAAGCCCTTTAGTATCTTTGCGCACCACCTTGCGATAATCATCGATAAAACCCACAATACCATAATTTACAAGAACAAATAGCACGAACCATATGTATGGGTTTAATAGATAATTCCAAATAAGCACCGATATTGTAATCGATATGAGGATCATTAGTCCGCCCATAGTCGGTGTCCCGCGCTTGATAAAATGTGATTTTGGTCCATCATTACGAACAACTTGAATGATTTGTAGTTTTTTTAGCCAATCAATAAACAGTGGTCCCATCCAAAGTGATAAAAACAGGGCGGTCAGTAAACTACCGATTGCGCGAAAAGTTATATATGAAAAAATATTAAAGCCCGAATAAAATTTTACTAAATGATTAGATAACCAGACTAGCATGGTGTTTCTCCTGTAAAGCGAGCACTACCTGCTCCATTGCAGCACTACGTGACCCCTTCACTAATATAGTCATTAATGCATTCTCAGATAGTAACTGTGCTATACGGGAAATAAGTGAAAATTTATCCTGAAAATGTTCGCCTCGACCACTAGCGTCACCGATAAATTGACTTAACTGTCCGATGCTGAGAACTTTTTCGATATCGGTCAGAGCAATAGCTTCACCAACCTGACGATGGTACTTAACTGCTTGGTTAGATAATTCAGCCATATCTCCTAACACCATAACCCGATAACCAGGCATCTCCGAGAGCACCTGCGCAGCAACAGTCATCGAGCTAACATTGGCGTTATAGCTGTCATCCAGCAGCAGCTGTCCAGCACCGAGCGGAATAGGAAATAGACGTCCTGGCACAGCGCGTAGCTGTATTAGTCCGTCATGTACCGCCGACAGCGGTGCCCCAACTGATAGTGCCAACGCACTAGCGGCCAATGCATTGGCAATATTATGCTGTCCATGCAGAGGTAACTGCACTTGACATTCTCCCGCAGGACAGTGCAGCTTAAAATTTAATCCCTGCTGATTGCTTCTAATGTTAGTAGCATAAAAATCCACGCCGTAGGAGGGATTTACGGCGAAGCGCCAGATTGCCTTATGCCCAATTACCTGCTTCCAATATGACCAAGCATTGCTGTCAGCATTGATAATTACGCGTCCGCTAGTAGGTAATCTACCAAAAATTTCACCCTTAGCCTGTACTACGCCTGATAGAGAACCAAAACCAGCCAAGTGTGCTACGGACAGATTATTGACCAGCGCAGTTTCTGGCCGGACTAAATCGGTAGTCCAGGCAATCTCACCATGATGGTTAGCACCAAGCTCGATTACTGCAAAATTATGCTCCAGTGTTAGGCGCAGTAGAGTTAGTGATACGCCAATATCGTTATTAAAATTCTTTTCGGTTGCTAGTACCTGTCCACATTGCCGTAAAATAGCAGCAGTCATCTCTTTAACTGAAGTTTTACCAGAAGATCCTGTCAGGGCTACCACTCTTGCCTTAGCTTTCTGGCGCATCCAGGCACCTAACAGCGCCAAAGCTCGGCGCGTATCGGAAACGATTAGCTGCGGCACTTTCAGAGGTAGACGGCGGTTAACCAATAGTGCTGCAGCGCCATAAGCAACCGCCTTTGCGGCAAAATCATGGGCATCAAAGTGTTTTCCCTTGAGAGCAATGAATAAATGACCCTCGTCGACGTAAGAAAAACGAGAATCTGTAGTGACCGAGAGTACGGTATAGTCTTCGCCTATTCTTTCGGCATTCAGTACAGGTGCGATGTCACTTAGGTTAAAAGGAATCATTTTTACTTCTCTCCTAATAGACATGCGACAGTAGTGCGGTCGGAGTAATGCAGCCGCTGTTGGCCAATAATTTGATAATTTTCATGGCCTTTGCCTGCTACAAGTATCAAATCTGTAGGGGCAGCTTGCATGATAGCACTGGTCACAGCTTCAGTACGACCAGAGATCGTCTGCGCGCCGTCCGCATCCAGTAGGCCGCTTAGAATATCGTTTATGATATCCTGCGACACTTCATTGCGGGGGTTATCGTCAGTAATGATTACCTGATCAGCATACTTTTCGGCAATAGCACCCATAAGTGGTCGTTTTACCTTATCACGATCGCCTCCGCAGCCGAATACGCACCATAGTTTACCGTGGCAATGTAACCTAGCCGCCTTAAGCGCTTTTTCCAGCGCATCAGGAGTATGAGCGTAATCTACCAATACTGTTGGTTGTCTATCAACATGAAATATTTCCATCCGACCGCATACTGACTGCAGATTGCTAGTAGTAGCCAGTAAAGCAGGTAGCGGATAATCTAGTGCCAGCAATGTTGCTAGCGCTAAAAGTAAATTGTTAACGTTGAATTCGCCTACTAATTGGCTATATAGTAATCCTGTACCCCAACTTGAACGGAATGAAATTTCCGTGCCGTGCGCGTGATAATGTACCTTATCGGCACAGAGCCAGTTTCCTTTCCATAAAGTAGGTAAATCGCCACTGATTGATACTGCTACCGCCTGTGGTAGTTGTTCTAACCAGCGCCTACCGGTTGCGTCGTCGGCATTTATAATACGCTGGACAACATCCAACTCGTTAAATAAACGCCATTTTGCCGCTTCGTACTGCACCATATCACAATGGTAATCCAAATGATCGATACTTAGATTGGTAAAAACCGCGGCAGCAAAATGCAAATGGCTAACCCGATGTTGCACCAGACCGTGGGACGATACTTCTATTGCCGCTAAACTAGCACCCTGGTTTTTTAAACTAGCAAGCAACTGTTGAATTTCTACAGGTGAACCAGTGGTATTAGTTGCTGCTGTATTATTAATCTGCCCAATAATACCTTTTCCCACGGTGCCCATGACTGCGCTTACTTTGCCTAACAGATGCGTCCATTGAGCTAATAGATGGGTAGTCGTGGTTTTACCGTTGGTTCCGGTCACGCCAATTAAGTGTAATGTGCGGGAAGGTTCGCCATAAAATCGGCCTGCTAACACTGAAAGAAGCTCATTCAGCCGACGGAGATAAATAACCGGCACGCCGTGCAAAATACTAATTTTAACTTCTTCGGTATCATCTTCTGATTGTGCAACAACAGCAGCAACTCCTTGCGAGATAGCCTGAAGAATATAGCGCCGTCCGTCCGTCTTATGACCGGCGACGGCTATAAACACATCGCCTGTAGCTGCGGTACGGCTGTCTAGCGTCATTTCCCTCAACACTTGATCTGGAGCTTCAGGCACCCAGGGGGCTAGTAACTCACGCAAATTACGATCGTTCACCTGATATCTCTTTTAGCTTTTAGCTTATTAATAACTATGCTAGTTTTTTCTTTAGTATGCGGCAGAGCATCTGGCTCAATATTCACTGAGCGCAGAATACCACCCATGATGGAGCTAAACACCGGCGCAGATACTGTTCCTCCATAGTATTTGCCGCCCTTAGGATCATTTATCACAACCACCAGTGCAAAACGTGGGTTACTTGCCGGCGCAACACCGGCAGTATAAGCAATATATTTATTGATGTAGTTGCCGTTCTGGCCTAATTTTTTAGCGGTACCAGTCTTAATCGCGATGCGATAGCCTTTTATGGGGGGGGTATTGGTGGTGCCCCCTGCAGGCAATGTCACGCTTTCCATCATATGGACCACGGTACGCACCAGCGGTTCAGGGAACAACCTCTTTCCTGCTACTGGCATATCGACCCGGGTAATAGACAACGGGCGCAACATACCCATCCCGCCAATGATGGCATATACTCGTGCTAACTGTAACGGCGTTACCATTAAACCGTAACCGTAAGAGAAGGCAGCCCTTTCCATATCTGACCAACGTTGTTTTTTGGGTAATAAACCACGACTTTCCCCGATTAATCCCAAATTAGTTGTTTTACCTAATCCAAAACGTGAGTAAGTTTCTACCAGTGCTGAGGACGGCATTGCTGCCGCTAATTTAGATACTCCTACATTACTAGATTTTTGTAAAATACCGGTTACAGTCAACTCAGCATAACGCGATACATCCTTAATGTAATGACTATTAATCATGTATGGTAGCGTATTAAGTACACTATTTTTTTTTACTACTCCGCGTTGCATAGCGGTCATTATTACCATCGGTTTTACCGTTGAACCTGGTTCGAAACTATCAGTAATAGCGCGGTTACGCATCATATCTATAGTGGTACCGGTAAGATTATTAGGGTTATAAGAGGGACTATTAGCCATAGCTAGAACTTCTCCGGTATTGACATCAACTAATACTGCAGTGCCCGATTTGGCTTTATTAAAAGCCACCCCATCATTAAGTTTTCTATACACTAAATTTTGTAGTCTTGCATCGATACTTAATACTAGATTGTGTGCCTCCTGACTATTTACAGAAGAGATATCCTCGATGACACGATCAAAGCGATCTTTACGTATCGTGCGTTCGCCTGGATAACCAGTCAACCACTGGTTGAAACTCTTTTCAATGCCCTCTATTCCTTGACTATCAATATTAGTAATACCAATAAGATGTGCTGTTATTTGGGTAGTAGGATAATAACGACGTGACTCCTGACGTAAGTAGATACCGGGCAGTTTAAGTTTGTTGATATAATCGCTAATAGTAGGATTTATCTGGCGTGCTAAATAAATAAAACGCCCTTCAGGATTTGCCTTCTTAAGGCGCGAGTATAGCTGGCCTAGGGGGATGGAAAGAGCGCCGGAAAGAGCCTTCCAGCGACTGTCGAAGTTGATACCTCCTTGATCTTTAAGTTCTTTTAAATCGGCCCAAATAGCGTTAACTGGTACACTAACTGCTAATGGTCGACCGGCACGATCACTGATCATACCGCGTGCAGTAGATACCTGCTGTACGCGTAAGGAACGCATATCACCTTCGTGTACCAGTAGTTGTGAATTAATAACTTGTAAATAAGCAACCCGCAGTATCAACCCAAATAGCGCGAGCAGAATAAAACAGCACAGCAATGCAAAACGCCAGCTAACAAAGCTGATCTTAATCTCCTGATGCTTCATCTTTTTTATTGTGCGTGTGACGACTGTCATCTAGCGTGAACAATTCATAAGCAAATTACGGTTGAACCACAATATGTTCTTTCGACTGATCTACATACTGCATTTTTAGTTGCTCAGTTGCGATATGCTCTATGCCGCTGTGACCTCCTAGCGTATTTTCTTCCAAAATCAAATTTCGCCATTCGATATCTAACAAATTTTGCTCTAGCCCTATCTGTTCCCGCTCGGCAGTCAGTCGGCGGGTCTGATAAGTAGTTGTTATTACCAAAATTGCAGAAATTAACACTGAGATCAACAGCAGCAGCGGTAATTTATCGTATCTTAGTAAGTCACTACCTATTATAGAGGTAAGTCTATGTCGTTTATTACCAATCATAAAGCCAGTTTTTCAGCACAGCGTAACACCGAACTACGTGCACGCGGGTTATCATTTATCTCCTGCGCCGAAGGATGCATTTTCCCTACTGCTTTTAGTATCCTTTTATTCGGATACAGCTGTGCTATTTGGATTTCTGTAAGCGATAATCCAACAGGTACCTGCGGCCAGCTACTGTGCTGGCGGATAAAATGTTTTACTAATCTATCTTCTAATGAATGGAAGCTTATCACAGATAACCTACCACCGGGTGCTAATACTTCTAATGCGCCATTTAGCGCCTGTTTAATCTCTTCTAGCTCGCTATTTATATAAATACGGATGGCCTGGAAAGTGCGCGTAGCCGGATGTTTATGCTTGTCTTGAAACGGGCTAGCATTGGCAACTAACGCTGCAAGTTCGCGGGTACGTGTTATCGGTTGCTGCTGATTTTGTAGAAAAATAGCTTTCGCGATGCGTTTAGCAAAGCGCTCCTCTCCGAATGTTTTTAACACCCAAGCAATATCTTCTGTGCTCGCTTGTACCAACCATTGTGCAGCCGACTGACCGCGCGTATTATCCATACGCATATCTAATGGCCCATCACACATAAATGAAAAACCGCGCCGCGGATCTTCAATCTGCGGTGATGACACGCCCAAATCAAATATAATTCCTTTGATACTTCCCAACAAATTCCATTGGTTCATGTAATCAGAAATGGCAGAGAATGGTCCATGAATAATAGTAAAACGCGGATCTTTTATAGCCCGCGCTGCATCGATAGCTTCTGGATCTCTGTCGATAGCAAACAATCGCCCTTTATCATTAAGATTTGATAAAATCAAACGGGAGTGACCGCCGCGTCCGAAGGTTCCATCAAGATATATGCTGTCTGGTCGAATATTTAGATAATTAACCGCTTTATCCAGTAATACGGTAGTATGTTTATAATTCATAGTTACCTTTAATTTAAATAGTAATATTATGATTACAGCTTAACTTTAATGTTCTTAAAAAAAGTTATTAATCCTAGTAAATTTATCGCTATTTAAAAAAATAACTTATTCAAGAATACTAGTTTAATTTTTATTTCTATCTCTCTAGATAGAGATCGTAGTTATTATGATTTTAACAGGTAAATATATTAATTTTAATAAATTCTATAAATAGAATTAACTATATTTGTATTGATTACTATGATAGTAAATTAGAAAGATAATTTTATACGTTATCAGCACTGTATCTATCTAGGTAGTCTACTAAATTAGTAGAATATAACTATAATGATTTATTTTTTGTATTTTAAATAAAAAAAATGGTTGACAATTTATGATGGTATGATAGAATAATATTCAATATAAATTGAAGCTGAATAATTAAGATTAGTAAAATTAATATATATTATTAATATTTCTATGTAAATATAGTTATGAAACTATAATCTATGGTTTTAATTTAGTAAATCTAATTTATAAACTAGTAATAATTATTTATTTTTAAATACTTTTTTTTGTATAAAAAATCTAAACTAGGCGACAAATTAGTCTAGTATAATTTATGTTTAATCTATGTAAAAAGGTAAGTTTGATATAATTTATAATTATGATATTATAATATAGATTGTCGAATTATCCCTCATTACACTTTTTATGAGGCGCTTGAATCAGTTTTAAAGATTAAAAACTGTAACTATATATAGTTCCTATTTTAAAAATAGGAATAATCAAGGTTTTTTATAAAACGGTATAATTACCTATGAGCAGGACTTACCACATTTCAGTTTTACCAGGCGACGGTATTGGCCCGGAAATTATGGCGCAAGCTTACAAAATCATTGAAGCGGTGCGGCAACGTTTTGCCGTAAACATCACAACAAAAGAATATGATGTTGGCGGAGCGGCCATAGAAATCCATGGAAGTCCGCTGCCCGTTGGTACTATTTCTGGTTGCGAAAAATCAGATGCAATCCTGTTCGGCTCGGTAGGTGGCCCGAAATGGGAGCATTTACCAGCGGCACAACAACCGGAGCGCGGCGCGCTATTGCCGCTACGTAAACACTTTAAATTATTTTCTAATTTACGTCCGGCGCGACTCTATCCAGCGCTATCAAAATTTTGTCCACTGCGGGCCGATATAGCCAATCGAGGCTTCGATATTTTATGCGTACGTGAATTGACTGGCGGTATTTACTTTGGCCATCCAAAAGGCCGAGAAGGTACCGGACATAATGAGCATGCGTTTGATACAGAAATTTATTACCAGTTTGAAATTGAACGTATTGCGCGCATCGCTTTCGAAGCAGCACGTAAACGACGCTGTAAAGTTACCTCAATTGATAAAGCTAATGTGCTGCAAACCTCAATTTTTTGGCGCGAAGTGGTGAACACTATAGCAAACAATTACCCGGACGTGACACTATCTAATTTATATATAGATAACGCCACCATGCAGTTAATTAAAGATCCATCTCAGTTCGACGTGATACTATGCTCCAATCTTTTCGGCGATATTCTCTCTGACGAATGCGCCATGATAACTGGATCAATGGGGATGCTACCATCGGCTAGTCTGAACGAACAAGGCTTTGGTCTGTATGAGCCTGCTGGTGGTTCAGCGCCAGATATCGCCGGTAAGAATCTTGCAAATCCGGTAGCGCAAATACTGTCTACAGCAATGCTGCTGCGCTACAGTCTAGGACTAGACGAAGCCGCTGAAGCTATTGAGCTAGCGGTAAATCAGGCTCTGGAAGCAGGTCACCGCACTGCAGATCTTGCCAGTAACGGAAAAATTGTAGGAACTAGCGACATGGGCGATATTATCGCCGCCTTAATCTGTTAAGGTAAATTGGGAAGGGACATTAAAGGGCATGGGTAAATCTTTATATCAAAAACTATATGATGCACACGTGGTCTATGAGGCTAAGAACGAAACTCCGATTCTGTATATTGATCGCCATTTAGTACACGAGGTTACTTCTCCCCAAGCGTTCGATGGTTTACGCGCTCAGGGACGCACAGTCAGGCAGCCAGAAAAAACTTTTGCCACAATGGATCATAATGTATCTACCCAAACCAAAGACATCAATGCTTGCGGCAAAATGGCTCGTATTCAGATGCAAGAACTTATAAAAAACTGCGCTGAATTCGGAGTGCAGCTATATGACCTAAATCATCCTTACCAAGGTATTGTGCACGTCATAGGCCCTGAGCAGGGCATGACGCTGCCTGGTATGACCATCGTCTGCGGCGATTCACATACTTCTACCCATGGCGCGTTTGGCGCGCTGGCGTTCGGTATTGGTACCTCAGAAGTCGAGCATGTTTTGGCGACGCAAACTCTCAAACAGGGTAAGGCCAAGTCAATGAAAGTTGACGTAACCAGTAAACCTGCACCTGGTATAACTGCTAAAGATATTGTGCTATCGATCATCGGTAGAATTGGCTCTGCAGGCGGCACTAGCCATGTTATAGAATTTAGCGGCGAAGCAGTGAGCGCGCTTAGTATGGAGGGCCGTATGACGCTTTGTAATATGGCGATCGAAATGGGTGCTAAAGCAGGCCTAGTAGCGCCGGACGAAAAGACATACGAATATCTGCAGAATAGACAATTTGCCCCCAAAGGAAAAGATTGGCACCAGGCATTGTTATATTGGAGTACGCTAAAATCAGATGTTGACGCACAATTTGACACATTATTTACGCTGGATGCTCGCGATATTGCACCCCAAGTTACTTGGGGGACCAATCCTGGTCAGGTTATTGCTGTTAACCAGGTCATTCCGTCACCGGAATCGTTCAGTGACCTAGTGGAGCGTAATTCAGCTGCAAAGGCGTTGGCGTATATGGATTTACAGCCAGGTATTCGTCTGACTGATGTAACTATCGATAAGGCTTTTATCGGCTCTTGTACGAACTCACGTATCGAAGATTTGCGCGCCGCCGCCGCTGTTGCCCTTGGTAGACATGTTGCCCCTGGAGTGCAGGCCATTGTGGTACCAGGATCAGGCCCGGTAAAAAAGCAAGCGGAGGCTGAAGGGCTGGACAAAATCTTTCTAGAAGCTGGTTTTGAATGGCGCTTGCCCGGCTGTTCAATGTGTTTAGCAATGAATAACGACCGTCTTAATCCAGGTGAGCGCTGTGCTTCAACTAGTAACCGTAACTTTGAAGGTCGTCAGGGCCGTGGCGGGCGTACCCATTTATTGAGCCCGGCAATGGCTGCAGCTGCGGCAGTAGCAGGCCGTTTCGCCGATATTCGTGATTTAAATTAAGGAAATAAATTGGTAAGGAAATAAATTGGTATGGCTAAAAAATTTAATCAACATACTGGCATCGTAGTGCCGTTAGACAACGCGAACGTGGATACTGATGCTATAATTCCCAAGCAATTCCTACAAAAAATGACCCGCAGTGGTTTTGGTCAGCATTTATTTAACGACTGGCGTTTTCTAGATGCTGCTGGACAGCAGCCTAATCCAGATTTTGTGCTTAATCAGCCGTGCTATCGCGGTGCTAGTATTTTGTTAACTCGTGAAAACTTCGGGTGTGGCTCTTCGCGAGAGCACGCACCTTGGGCATTAACTGATTATGGTTTTCATGCGGTGATAGCCCCGAGTTTTGCTGATATTTTTTATAGTAATAGTTTAAACAATCAATTGCTACCTATTACGCTGCAAGAAGAAGAAGTAGATGAGCTTTTTGCGCTAGTTAAAGATCACGCAGGCATGACTTTTACTATCAATCTGGAAAAACAGCAGGTGCTAGCCGGCAATAAAGTCTATTCGTTTGAGATAGATAGTTTTAGTCGCCACTGCATGATCAATGGCCTAGACAGCATCGGTTTAACTATGATGCATGAAGACGCGATCAGTCAGTATGAAAAATGCCAGTCAGCGTTTTTAAACTGACTAAAAGCATATCCGTATCCGTAATTTTATAATCACTCAGGCAGGAAGGAAAAAACTACAAAAAGATATATTTTAGAACAACAAAATAAAAAAAATTAAAGAAGCCCAACTATAGATTGGGCTAACTGATCTTCAAGTACAGGCTTAGCTTCATCAAATTTTAGATTAACTTTATTAGCAATAGAAACAATGCGAGTCTGATATTTATTATGCTGATTACCTGTCTCTATGCTAGTATGTACTTTATTTCCTAAAGCCCCCTGTCTTAGGGTTGTCTTGTTTAATGTTTGTACCTTAGTACAATTTATTATGCGTTCAGCAATCTGTACATCAGTAATCATTGTATAATTAATATCTTCAATAAGGGCATCTGCTACAGTTCCAGCTAGTCCAGCTACCAGTCCTACACCTAATACTGCACCTATAGAATTATTATTATAGCCGGCTATACCAGCTCCTATAGCCATTCCTGTTAAGCTACTACTACTTTCAAAACCACTTTGCAAACAGCCTTGAGCATCCCTCAATTCTATTTTATCCGCCTTAAGCACATTCGCTTGAATCCAGTAGTGTGCCGTACTTGGCATCTTTACTATTTTATACCCCTTCATACGTAAAGCATGAGATATCTTGCTTTGCAAAGCGCTCATATCCTTATCAGAGGTATTTTTAATTTGCAGATACACGGTCCGATTACTAGATGGCTCAAGAAAAATGGTTTCACTCATCTTAGTTTTTACTTCTAGATTACGTTTCTTGATTGCTGTATTCATAGCACTACAACCGGATAAAAAAAGCATAATACTGATAACTAGAGCTGCCACAATACTTTTATTTATCATCATTGTTTCCTTTATTTTTTTAATTCTTATTTAAAATAATTTCTTTTTTTAAATAAGAATTTTCTGTACTATGTTTTAATTAATTAAAATTTATATTTATATTGAAAATATGATCATAAATTTATAAAATGTTACATATAGCATTATAAATAATGCTATTAATAATAAAGATAAAATATTTATAAGTGTTATATTGCGCTTAAATTTTTACCCGTATTTTTATTTTTTTTTATTTCAACTAGTATATTTTTTATCTTAACCCATTAAAATAAATCAAATATTTTTATATATTAAGATATAACTTGATGTTATTAGATATGCTAATCTAAAATCTAATTAGATTAGATAGATATGCTTAGATATGCTTAGATTATAAACACACAATGTGATAAATTGATTAAGATGAGAAGTGCAGCAGTTACCCTGTAACTATCAGACAATTATATCTAATGACAAAGTCATATTATGACTATTTTTGTTTTAGCACATGATTACGTTTTAGTAACTGCACTTTTTTTATGATCTATCCAGATTAAATAAAATTAGGATATACCTTAGTAGGGATTTCTTTTAAGAAAGAAATAAGAAAGAAAATGGATTAAATAAATCCATCATCGTCATTGCTGAAGTCATCAGTATCTAAATCGTCATTGCTGAAGTCAGCAGTATCTAATTTGTTATTAGACAGAGCATCATTTTGATCAAAAAAATGACTTTCAGAAACTTTGTTAAAGATATCTAGATTACAAGCATCAAAATCTTGAGTTAATAACAAACCACTATCTTCTACAAACGACGTAGTAGGATCATCAATCATATTAATGATCTCGCGATAGGATGAGTGGTGAAACATATGAGTAAGCATATTTCCCAAAACCACACCGCTAGCTACGCCGGCAGCAGTCTGCAAAGCACCGGACATAAAACTGCCACCACGTGGTATATTATTGGAGCACTGTGGCTGTATTATATTGTAGCCAGCCGATGCAAGCGTTGGTTGTGGCGATGGTGGCGATGAATGAAAACGACAACGACCAAACAACCAGCTGAGAAAACCTCTGCCTCTGCTGGCCTGTTGTTGGGCTGCCTGCAACTGGGCAACTTTGTTTTGCAACTGCTGCACCTGCTGATTAAGCCGATTCAGTGCTGCCTCCTGAATCAATATCGACTGCGCCATATAATAAGGCGCCGCAGGCTGTTGCTGAATAAATTTCTGAATATGCTGATCTGCCTCAGAATCCCGCGACCTTGAGCTTTGCTCAACCTGTTTCAGACGGTTAAATAGTCCTTCTATTAGACGTTGCTCTTCAGCTTGCATAATTCACGCTCCTATTCTAAATATTGTAGGCAATACCAGAAAAAGAATGATGATACATAAAACAGAAAAACTAACTAACTGCCAATAAACGCCGAAGAAAAAGATTAATCCAAAACCATACCGGGACTAAACCAATTATGGCGTGAATTGAGAAACTCTAGAACAGACATCACTTTTTTACCAGCCGGTTGCAGTAATGTTAAAGTCAATATACCATCACAGGTGGCAATATGAATACCGGATTTATCTGCAGTCAAAATGGTGCCCGGCACGGACGAAACAGACGGTTGCGTGCATATGCTGGCAGCCCAGACCTTAATCAACTTTCCTGCTAACTGAAAATAACTAATAGGCCAAGGATTAAACGCGCGGATGCAGTGTGCAAGCTGGATTGACGGCAAACGCCAATCCAGACGAGCTTCTTCTTTTTTGATCTTATGAGCATAAGTAGCCTGGGCATCGTTTTGTGGTTCGGCCTTAGCGTTACCTGCAGTGATCTGCTGTAGCGTGGCTAATAAGGCCTCCGGCCCAATTCGGGCTAGTTTTTCGTACAAAGTGGCGCTGGTATCGGCAGGTTGAATATCACACGCCGCTTTGTACAATATCGCCCCGGTATCTAAACCGGCATCCATCTGTATAATCGTTACACCGGTTCGTTCATCACCGGCCAATAATGCCCGCTGAATAGGCGCTGCACCGCGCCAACGCGGTAACAATGAACCATGTACGTTGATACAGCCAAAGCGCGGTATGTCCAGAACTACTTGTGGTAAGAGTAAACCGTAGGCCACCACTACCATTATATCCGCATCAAGCGCCGCTAAGCTCTGATAACTTTCCGCTTCATGTAGTGAAGCAGGTTGAAATACCGGCAGATTATGTTGCTCTGCTAACTGTTTTACTAGGCTTGTCGTCAGTCGATTACCGCGACCAGAAGGTCTATCTGGCTGTGTAAATACGCCGATAACTTTATAATTAGCATGTATCAGCGCTTTTAAATGGCGCGCAGCGAAATATGGCGTACCGGCAAAGATGATGCGTAGAGAATCTGACATAATTATTTATATATTATTCGCTTAGATTATTTTTCTTTCTGGGCATTAACTCGCCTCAGTTTTTTCATTTTATGAAAAATACGCTGCCGTTTAAGCGGCGAGAGATAATCAATAAATAGCTTACCTACCAGGTGGTCCATCTCATGTTGAATACAAATCGCCAGCAAATCGTTTACTTCAAGCTCAAAGCTGTTGCCGTCGCGATCCAGCGACCGCACCTTGACTTTTTCAGCTCTAGGTATGAAGTCACGTTGATTCGGTATAGAAAGACAGCCTTCTTTTATGCCTGTTTTACCACTTTTCTCCAGCAATTCAGGATTGATTAGTACCAGACGTTGTTTTCGGTTTTCAGAAACATCTATAACAATAATCTGCTGGTGGATATCTATTTGGGTTGCAGCTAGGCCAATACCTTCTTCAGCGTACATGGTATCAAACATATCATCCACAATTTGGCAAATGACGTCATCAACGTTAGCCACTGGTTTAGCGATTTTTCGCAGCCGATCGTCAGGATAATGTAATACCTTTAATAAGGACATAGTAATAAGATTAATTTGCATCTGAGTTTAAAATAAAAATCATTTCTAATCTAATAGAGACATTTTATAAGCTAAGTGATAGCCTTAATTAGAACTAATTAAGTTAGTTGCTAAAATAAAGAAAAAACAAAGCATAAAAGCATAAGAGAAAAGATAAGAGCAGACAGAAATTCTTGCTTGTTCTTCTTGAGCTTAAGAAAGAAGAGACATAAGTTTTCCTGGTTTGGCAGGGGCGGAGAGACTTGAACTCCCAACTCCCGGTTTTGGAGACCGGTGCTCTACCAATTGAACTACGCCCCTAAAATTACGCCCCTAAAATAGAAATACGGTGGGGGTAGGAATTGGCCAAAACTAATGCCTACTAAACTACCTCACCATCTAATATATACAGTATCAAATGTACTTTATTATGTTAGGTAGGGTACTGCTGAATGTTACATTGTTTTTCTGTAAAGTCAAGTTATGCTTAATTCTAATATATGGTAGGTTCTAGGTTCTAGGTTCTAGAAGTAGCAAGATCACGATCACTCCAGCGGCGCTGAACCAAGCAGTTTCCAGACCATATCTCCCTCACTATAAGACTGACTGTAATCGGCTCCTCTCAACGTATCTTATAGCATGCCGCTATATTCGTCTAAAATATGCCAGCCAGCACGTTTTCACTTTTAACTTTTTGAGAAAAATCGTATTAGATTTTACGCATACGGGTAATGACTCCTTCAATACTAGCGTCGCCAATAAGACGGCAGGTTAAATAAGATCTCGTGCCCGCAATTCGGTTTTGAGATAAGCATAATAAATAGGAGCAGCCACTAATCCTTCCAGACCAAATGAAGCCTCGAAGATAAGCATTGCCAAAAGCAGTTCCCAAGATTTGGTATTTATACGGCTACCGATGATTTCGGCATTAAGAAAATACTCTAACTTATGAATTAAAATGAGGTATAGCAACATTATACCGCCGACGGTCAACGAAATAGATAGTGCAGAGATGAGCATCATGAAATTGGAGATAAGATTACCGATAATAGGCAACAAGCCAAAAATGAAGGTTGCTATAATCAGCGTTTTACCTAACGGCAAATGAACGCCGAACATAGGCAAAATAACTAGAATCATTATTGAGGTCAAGAGAGTATTGACCAGAGATACTTTTATTTGGGCAAAAACGATCTTGCGAAAAGCCTGAGAAAAATAATGTAAACGTTCTAACAATTGCTGAGTGAAATAGGTGCTTCGGTTAGAAGGTTGATTCAATGAAATTACCGCACTAATGATGAGACCAATGAAGATAGTCATGAAAAAATGGAAAAAACTACGGCCCATATTACGAATTATGGTCATGTTAGATTCAACCAGAGCAAACAGCTGGGCCTTTAACTCTTCAGCGCTTTCTGGCAAAAATGATGGAAAATAATCTGGGATGCTACTGTTAATATCAGAGAATATGCGGTTAGTTTCAGCAGTGATATCTATTCCATGCTGTATATCCGATGTCATAAAACTTACCAGGCTAATAATGCCTAATATCATGACAATGATCACGAACGTGGCGATTAAAATGACGATTACCCACCGCGCTCTGCTACTACCGACCAAGCGCTCAAACCAAGGCGTGAGTGAAATTATCACCTCATAAGCTAGAAAGCCGGCGATAAAGCCGGGAAATAAATTCAGCGGAATAGTTAGAGTCATAAAAAGAAACATCAAAAGGTACGAGATCCCTTTAAGGTAGGTATCGCTCATTCTGCTTTTCCCTCATTGCTTGCCGGTTCTTCTGGTGTATAAAAAATTGGAGAGAATAAAGTATATTGGTGATTGATTATTTATAAAAAGATACGCCATGAAAAGTATATCCTATCAGGTCAGGTATTACTTAAATTAGGATCCTAGCATAAACTCCCCTGTCATGCTGCAAGACAGCTGATAGAAGCAGCCGTTGATGCTGAACTGGACTTCCGGCCGATCCGTAACGATTATTTGCTCCAAAGTTCTATCCAGTCTAAGAGACTAATATTGACTGACCTCTTGAGCTTGAGGTTAAGAGATTTACTACCGTTGCTGTATCGTATCTATATCGTATCTATGAGGCATAGGCATATCGACCAGTAGTCCAGTAGTAATAAGGCATCTGAATCGACTTTTGCGACTGTAAGTACAGAGGATTGATAACTTCTTCACTCGCCTAAAAGGCGAGTGAAGAGATTAACGAAGAATCAAAAAGAAAGTTATTCTAACTGTTGTATTACCGTATACTTCCCCAAGCGTAGGGACCATCTTCTCTTATTATATAGAGGCAATGGTTACTAACTATTTCAACTCGACACCCTTGGCTT
Source organism: Candidatus Hoaglandella endobia (assembly GCF_900044015.1). GTDB lineage: Bacteria > Pseudomonadota > Gammaproteobacteria > Enterobacterales > Enterobacteriaceae > Hoaglandella > Hoaglandella endobia. The sequence goes on from NZ_LN999835.1 coordinate 414,083, forward strand.
GCAAATCAGCATGGTAAGAAGAGCGAATAAAGGGACCGCAGGCAGCATAGGTAAAACCCATTGCCATTGCTTCTTGTTTAAGTTCATCAAATTCCTGCGGGCTGACATAGCGCTTGACGGGAAAATGATAGCTGCTGGGCTGTAAATATTGCCCCAGCGTCAGCATCGTGACACCATGGTTACGCAGATCGCACATGACTTCAATAATTTCAGCACTGGTTTCACCCAGTCCCACCATCAGACCAGATTTGGTCGGTAAATGCGGATTGGCCTCTTTGAAAAGTTTTAGTAACTTCAGCGATAAGTTATAGTCAGCACCAGGGCGAACCTGGCGATACAGGCGCGGCACGTTTTCCAAATTGTGGTTGAATACATCTGGCGGCGCTGCATTGATGATTTCCAGCGCGCGATCCATACAACCGCGAAAGTCGGGCACCAGAGTCTCTATATATATAGATGGATTTATGGAGCGGATTGCGTTAATGCAATCCGCAAAATGCTGTGCGCCGCCATCGCGTAAATCGTCGCGATCGACGGAGGTTATTACTACATAGTGCAGCCCCATGTCGGCGATGGTCTTGGCTAATTTTTCAGGCTCATTAGCATCAGGCGTGACCGGCCTACCGTGCGCGACATCGCAAAATGGACAACGGCGTGTACAAATAGCTCCTAAGATCATAAAAGTAGCGGTACCGCGGCTAAAACATTCAGCCAAATTTGGACAAGAAGCTTCCTCGCACACTGAATGTAGCCCGTTTTTACGCATCGCGTCTTTGATGCTCTGGATACGGCTAGAGCTAGCTGGCAGTTTAATTTTCATCCAAGATGGTTTACGTAAAATTTCCTGACTTGTAAAGGTTTTAATAGGAATTAAAGCTATCTTGTCAGCATCACGGTATTTAACACCGCGTTCCATCTGTATAGGTTTACTCATAGTAGTGTAAGTCCAATTTTTAAGGATATTGTTTAATAACTAAAGTCCGTCAATTTATTAAATTACTCTTGATAAAAAATTTCTTTAAAAGAAAGAAAAGTGGTACCACTAGTTCATTGTAGATCAAAAAATGTAATATAAGAGTAAAAATAAAATGCGGGGCGTAACGTTATACGCTTCTAGTTTGCTTTGCTGAAAATTATCTTAACCACAGACGGCTAAATTCTGTACGGCACACCTGCGGTACCAGGCAGTAGCTGCAAACATTTAGCAAGCAACACCGGCGCGACATCATCAATACCGGTACCGGGAGCAAAATCGCTTACCTGTGTCATGCGCAGACCAACGTAGCCACAAGGGTTAATACGCCTAAAAGGGGATAAATCCATAGAGACGTTTAGTGCTAGACCATGAAAGGAGCAACCTTTGCGGATGCGTAAGCCAAGCGAGCAGATCTTATCTGCCCCCACATACACTCCGGGCGCATCAGTACGGGAGTGTGCATTTATGGAAAAGTGAGCAAGGGTGAGGATAACCGTTTGCTCCAAAAGCTTGATCAACGCGCGTACCCCAAGCTTGCGGCGCCGCAAGTCCAGCAAAGTATACATAACCTGTTGGCCCGGGCCGTGGTATGTCACCTGTCCGCCACGATCGCTTTGGATAACTGGGATATCGCCAGGCATCAATAGGTGTTCTGTTTTACCTGCTTGGCCTTGAGTAAAAACCTGTTGATGCTGCACGAGCCATATTTCGTCGGCGCTGTCGGCGATGCGCCGATCAGTGAAATGTTGCATTGCTTGTGCAACAAGTACGTAGGGCTTTAAGCCAAGCTGGCGGATAATTAAACTTTCTAACAGTTTGTCCTCCTCCAGCTTACAATACCATGCGCACGATGTATATTTTGCCCAATTCTTCATACAGTGTTTTTACTTGTTCGCCATTAGTGGCAGTAATGGTAATAGAAACTGAATAGTAGTTTCCTTTGTTGCTGGGTGTTACCTTTGGTGAATAATCGCCTGGGGCGTAGCGCTGTACCACTTCAACTACTTCATCGACTAATTCGGGCTGAGCGTTACCTATAATTTTATAGGTAAACAGACAAGGAAAGTCGAGCAGTTCATTTAATTTAGTTTTCATAAGAAGTTCTTGATAACCGGTAAAGGCGCACCGCCTTTCGGTAAAAGACCGTAGCTAGCACCTAGGTAGGAACGTATCGCATTGTGCGTTATTATTATATGTGCATGAATAAGACTCTTACAAGTGACTTTTTATCTAGCCAAAGGCTTACATAAAACGTCTAACTATTGATCCCCATATTATGGATTACCATATTATGGATTACCATATTGATGACGGCTTATAGCGTGGCATTTGTTGTTAGTTTAGCAAATGCGACTGCTTTATGCCTAGCGCACTACTACTATAGGTTGTGGTTGCCGTTAGCTACTACTGCGCCTAATTGCATTGCAGGCCCATTAATGCACACCATTGCTAACCTCTACAAACTGTTAGATAACATTTTTCTATGAGTATGTATCGACATGACCATACCAAATCCCGCCATTAATACGATCAGCGCCGAACCGCCATAGCTCACAAGTGGCAGTGGCACGCCGACCACCGGTAAGATACTACTAACCATACCGATATTCACGAATACATAAACGAATAAAATAAACATCAAACCACCGGCTATAACCCTTCCAAAGGTATTCGGAACCTGCGCAGCAATAATTAAGCCGCGCGTAATGACACCAAGATATAGCCCGAGTAATAATAATACACCGATTAGCCCTAATTCTTCACCCAGCACGGAGAAAATAAAGTCGGTGTGGCGCTCAGGCAGAAACTCTAATTGGGATTGTGTCCCGTGTAGCCAGCCTTTGCCGAACAGTCCACCAGAGCCGATAGCTATTTTTGACTGGATAATATGATAGCCAGCTCCCAACGGGTCTATTTCAGGATTTAATAACATCATCACCCGTTCGCGCTGGTAATCATGCATCAAAAAGAACCACAGCACAGGAATAAAAGCTACAACCCAAAGCACGGCGACTGTGATAAGCTTCCAGCTCATTCCTGCCAGAAATAGCACTAATAAACCGGATGCAGCTATGAGTATTGCGGTGCCGAGATCCGGCTGCACCGCTACCAGCAGAGTGGGAACAAAAATCAGTATCAGAGAGATGGTAGTGTTTTTCAGCGATGGCGGGCAACTTTCTCGGTTGACGAAGCGTGCTACCATCAGAGGCACGGCAATTTTTGCTATTTCAGACGGTTGGAAACGAACTAATCCCAGATCCAGCCAGCGCTGCGCCCCTTTACTGATTTGTCCAAAAGCCTCCACCAGTACTAGTAAAAATACGCAAAATAGGTACAGATAGGGCGCCCAAAATTCATAGACCCGAGGAGGTACCTGTGCCATCACCAGCATAATAAGCAGTCCTGTTACGATTTGGGCAATTTTACGTTCCATTATGCCGATATCCTGACCGCTGGCACTCCAGACGACAAAGGCACTATATACCAACAGCAGAATGATGAAAAGCATCAGCATTACATCAATATGCAGCTTCTTCCACAAAGAGATTTGTGGCTGATTATTAGTCATGATCAGTTAATTGCTCTCGTTGCCAGGCAGGGCATGCTCTGTGTCGGTAAGTCTTTGGTGCTCTCGTTCAGGAGAATATGGTCCAAAATTTGGCGAGTAATGGTACCCACAGCAGGACCCACTCCCCCGTTTTCCAAAATCACCACCACCGCCACCGTCGGGTTATCAAATGGTGCAAAAGCGGTCATGAGTTTATGATCTCTTAGACGCTCGGAGATTCTATGGGCATTATAGATTTCGTTAGCTTTCAGGCCATAGACCTGTGCTGTACCAGACTTCGCCGCCACCTTATAAGGCGTGTCGGCGAAACTTTTGTGCGCCGTACCGTTAGGGCGGTTAGCTACGCCGTACATACCATCTTTAACTATCTTCCAATAGCCAGAATAGGGATCACCGATTTGCACATGCTGTGTCTGACGATAAGGAACTTGCCTGCAGTTTTTACGCGTGCTGTAAAACAGGTGTGGTGTACGTACCGCACCGTCGTTGATAAGGGTCATAAGGGCTTTCGACATTTGTACCGGTGTGGCGGTCCAGTAGCCTTGGCCAATCCCTACCGGGATGGTATCTCCCTTGTACCAAGGCTTTTTAAAACGTGATATTTTCCAATCTGGATTCGGCATAATGCCAGCGCATTCTTCAGAAAGATCGATACCGGTATACTGACCATAGCCAAATTTAGTCATCCATTCTGATATTCGGTCTATACCCATATCATAAGCAACCTGGTAAAAGAACGTATCCGCTGACTCCTCTAGCGCCTTGGTTACGTTTAGGCTGCCATGGCCACAGCGTTTCCAGTCGCGGTAACGTTTTTCTGATCTTGGTAACTGCCACCAGCCAGAATCAAACAGAGAGAAATTTTTATTAATGACGCCTAGTGTCAGTGCCGAAACCGAAATATATGGTTTGACGGTTGAGGCTGGTGGATAGACACCCTGCGTAGCACGGTTGATTAGCGGAAGGTTTTTATTCTCTAGTAGTGCGTGATAATCTTTACTAGAGATACCGTCCACAAATAAGTTAGGATCATAGCTTGGATTAGATACCAGCGCGCGAATTCCGCCATCGCGAGGATCTACTACCACAACTGCGGCGCGGCTGCCAGCCAGCAATTTTTCGATATATTGCTGTAGACTGAGATCCAAAGTCAGGGTAATGTCTTTACCAGCCTGTGGCTGCTGCTTGTGCAGTTGCCGAATAAACCGGCCACGGTTGTCGATCTCGACCTCTTCATAGCCGGTCTTACCGTGCAGTGTACTTTCGTAGTACCGTTCGATGCCCAATTTACCAATATCGTAAGTAGCGGCATCATTGGGCAGGATGCTTTCCTTATTCAGCCGTTCTATATCTCGATTGTTTATTTTCGATACATAACCGATAACATGGGTGAGCGCGGAGCCATAAGGATAATAGCGGCGCTGATACCTTTTTATCTCGACACCGGGAAAACGATACTGGTTGACGGCAAATCTGGCCTGCTGCACGTCAGTAAGACCTGCTTTCAGAGGGAGATAGGTAAAGCGACGGGAGCGTTTACGCTCCTTTTCAAAGTTTGCGATATCATCGTCAGTCAAATCTACTATAAAGCGCAAAGTAGCAATAGTTTCCTGTAAGTTACCTACTTTCTCCGGCACCAGCTCCAGCTGGTAAATAGTGCGGTTAAGAGCTAACGGGGTACCGTTACGGTCATAAATAATGCCACGATTCGGCGCGATTGGAACTAACTTAATACAGTTCTCGTTAGAACGCGTTCTATAATCTTCGAAGCGGACAATTTGTAAATGATACAGATTAGCTACAAGAACACCGGTAAGTAGCAAAAGCCCAGCGAAAGCGATCAATGCACGGCGGACGAACAGCGCCGACTCAGCTGAATAGTCTCGGAAAGGGTTATGTTCTATTTTCATTCAATAGTTATAGGTTTCTCCGTGACCAGCACACTACCGAAAATGGTAAAGTTAACGTTGATAGTTTACTCTGCTGCCTTAAATTCGGCGCCATCCCCTTTTTTAGGCAAATAGCTAAGATAGTCGTAGATAAAACCAATTTTTACATAGTTAGACATTTTGGTGCTGACGGCGATAAGCATAATTTTTATGCTCTAGCTAGCTCCAGAGTTTTGTCAAATTAGCTAGACAGCTAGCAGCTTTTTCTGCATGACATGTACAATCAAATCATCAAAATCGACGCTAATTAGTAAATTTTTACATTTTTACTCCTAACGGCCTTGGTCCGATTACATCGGACAATTCAATTCAATAGGCTAATTACTAGCGGTTAGTAGCCCCGGATAAATTCCGGTGAAAGGCGTCTGACGGGACGGCGAAGATAAGTCGCATAACGGAATAACATACCACTACTTGCAACCTAACGATAGAGGAAGAAAACAGTTGTCACACTCCCCAGCTAATCGATCACCATAGTAGTTGAGGCGGGCCATATTCGCTCGTAGCTTATAGCTTATCTCAGGTGCGGCACGGCGCAGGTGGATATCCATTGATCATCGCTGCCGGCAATGTGTTACCACATAACACTAGTGCGAGTGCATGAAGATCGTCCCAAATGGGATAGCTATAATTATGCTTGATGGTCAGCTCGATTTTAGTCATGAGAGTAACCGCAGCTATTAGCTGTGTTAAAGATAGGCGTACTAACGCTTTAGTTAGCAATAGCCGGCGGTTTTGCCATACTTTCTGGCGGTCGAACAGCGTGCGCATCGGGGTTCCAGCGATTTGCCGTTTTATTATTAGTAATAACAGTACTTCGCGCTGTATGCAGCGTAGCAAAAGAGTTGGCTCCGTGGCTTCCAGTCGCAGTTGGCATAAAATGTGCTTAGCGCGTTTGCTTTGTCCTGCTAGAACGGCATCAATCCAATGAAACGGCATGAAGTGCGCTGCGTCATGCACAACTGCTTCAACACGCGGTAGTGTCAGGCTCCCGTCGGGATAAAGCAATGAGAGCTGCATTAACGCCTGGGCCAGGGCCAACAAATTACCCTCGTAACAATAGCATAATAATTGGCAGGCAGCTTCATCAAGCGCTAGTTTCATATTTTTGGCACGTCTTGCCACCCAGCACGGCAAGTGCGCTTGCTCAGGTGTCGAGCAGATCAACAGGACCGATCTTTGGCTAACCAACTGAAACCAAGTACTTTTTTCTAACCTGCGCGTTAGCTTACTACCGCGCAGGATGACGAGGAGATCATCATGCAGCAGCAACGCTAATTGATGCAGTTTCTCGCCTAGCGCTGACTGAATGCTGCCATCCGGCAGAATAAGCAGCAGCGCTTGACGACTGGCAAACAGACTACGCGCTTGGCACCAGCTAAATAAAGCCTCCCAGTCGGTCCAGACATCTAATATAATGCTAACATATTCGTCAAAGCCTTTTACCTGCGCCAGCTTGCGGATGCGATCCTGACCCTCTTGCAACAGCAGCTGATCGTTACCAAAAAGTAAATAACAAGGGTACAGTGATTCTTGCAGTTGTGCATCTAGATGTTCAATCTTATAAAGCCGAATCATAGCATATAGTATCCATAGCACCAGACAGCAGTGCAACGCACCAGCCAACTAGCTGGTGCCGCCGATAGCTGTCGTTTTTTTCAATTTGGCGTTCAGCGCGTTATCCGCTTCTCTAGCGGCATATACCGACAGTAGTAGTTTACGCACCAATTGCTGTGCAAGCTGCTGAGGAAGTTCCTGGCGAATAATCTTCCTTTCAGCATCTTTCGCTAACGCTTTTAGCGGGTGATTGAAGAACGAACGGTATACCGTAACTTCGATGGGGTAGTAATCTTTACCTGGTATTAATACCTGAGCATGCACGCTTAACATCATTTGGTATTCCGCAGTCTTACCGTCTCTGAATACCGAGGCAGTCTTCTGGTTCTCTAACGAGCTTTCTATCCGCAGAGAGGGCAGCGTGGCGCTTTTTACCTTAGCGTCATCGACGATGGTAATATCGTGTAGGCGCAGCTCGGCGCGCACGGCGCGTGAAATTTGCCCGTAAGGATCTTTACTATGAAAGATTATGGTGTTAATTTCGTTCGGTACCTGAGCAGTGCTCAGATGATACCCGCAGCCAGCGCTGACTATTGCAGCAAGGCTTACTACTGCTAAAATCCGATATCGCACAATGCGTTCACTTATTAATCAACGACCAGGTTCAGCAGCTTACCAGGCACGTAGATCACTTTGCGTACCTTTGTTCCTTCTAAATATTTAGCCACTAGGTGCTCTTGGGTAGCGCGCTCTTGTACCAGTACCTCATCTGCGTTGGCTGGCACGGTAATCTTGCCGCGCAGTTTACCGTTGACTTGGATAATCATCAGCTTATATTCTTCCACCATTGCCGAGTTATCAGCTACCGGCCAAGGAGCATTATCAATGTCTTCTCCGCCTAGCGCTTGCCAGAGATAAAAGCAGGCATGCGGAGTAAACGGATAAAGCATTCTTACCACCGCCATTAAGGCTTCCTGTAGTATAGCACGATACTGTTCGCTTTGGGGCTGGAAACGCTCCAGCTTGTTCATCAGCTCCATTATAGCGGCAATAGCGGTGTTAAACGTTTGGCGGCGGCTAATATCGTCAGTGACCTTGACGATGGTTTTATGCACTTCGCGGCGCAGCGCTTTTTGCATATCGTTTAACGATGCAACATCGAGGGTGCTTGCCTGGCCTCTTTGGGTATGCTCATATACCCGTTTCCATAAGCGCTTTAGAAAACGGTTAGCCCCTTCAATGCCAGACTCTTTCCATTCCAGCGGCATTTCTGCCGGTGAAGCAAACATCATAAATAGCCGCAAGGTATCAGCACCGTATTTTTCTACTACCATCTTCGGATCGATGCCGTTGTTCTTCGACTTAGACATCTTGCTCATACCGGCGTAAATCAGCTGCCGTCCCATCGGATCAGTCGCGTTAACAACGCGTCCTTTTTTGTCTCGCTCGACGTTTGCTTCGGCGGGAGCAACCCAAACTCTCTCTCCGCTGTCGGAGCGGTAATAAAACGCGTCCGCCAATACCATCCCTTGACACAGCAGACGCTTTGCAGGTTCATCAGAGGTCACTAGGCCGGCGTCGCGCAGCAATTTGTGGTAAAAACGAAAATACATTAAGTGCATGATGGCGTGCTCTATGCCGCCGATATATTGATCTACCGGTAGCCAGTAATTGGCAGCGGCTGGATTAAGTATGCTACGATCATAATCCGGGCAGGTATAGCGTGCGTAATACCAGGAAGATTCCATAAATGTATCGAAGGTATCAGTTTCACGCAACGCCGGTTGGCCTTGATAGGTAGTTGTAGCCCACTCAGTATCTGACTTCAGAGGACTGCTAATACCGTCCATCAATACTTCTTCAGGTAGGATAACCGGAAGCTGATCGTCAGGAGTTGAAACTATGGTACCGTCTTCGAGCGTCAACATGGGAATAGGTGCTCCCCAATAACGCTGGCGGGAAACCCCCCAATCGCGCAGACGATAGTTCACCTTGCGCTCGCCTACACCGCGCGCTACCAGAACATCTGCGATAGCGTTGAAACCGGCTTGAAAATCTAACCCGTCGAATTCGTCGGAATTGAACAATACACCCTTGTTAGTCATCGCCTGCATGCTCAGGTCTGGCTCGCTACCATCGGAGTTTAGGATAACAGGCTTCATCTGCAGCGAATATTTGCGCGCGAACTCCCAGTCGTGCTGATCGTGGCCCGGCACAGCCATGACCGCTCCGGTACCGTAATCCATTAGCACGAAGTTGGCTATCCATACTGGTAGCGACTTCCTGGTTAAAGGATGGATCGCGTACAGGCCGGTAGCTATGCCTTTTTTCTCCATCTTAGCCATCATACTAGATCCGACCACCTTAGTCATGTGGCATTCCTGGATAAAGTGGGCCAGGGTCGGGTTGTTCACTGCCGCCCGCAGCGACAGCGCATGACCAGCAGCCACAGCGATGTAGGTTACTCCCATGAAGGTGTCCGGTCGGGTGGTATAAACCGTCAAAGTTTCTTCGCTATCGACGACATTGAAAGTGATCTCAAGCCCTTCAGAGCGGCCGATCCAATTGCGCTGCATAGTTTTTACCTGTTCAGGCCAGCTCTCTAGCTTTTCTAGATCATGCAGCAGCTCGTCGGCGTAAGCCGTTATTTTAACAAACCATTGCGGAATTTCCTTGCGATCAACTTGAGTCTCGCAGCGCCAGCAGCATCCATCGATAACCTGTTCGTTAGCTAGCACCGTCTGATCCTGTGGACACCAGTTGACCTCAGATATTTTTTTATATACTAGTCCTTTTTCATACAGACGGGTAAAAAAGCATTGCTCCCAGCGGTAATAGTCCGGACGACAGGTGGTAATTTCTCGGCTCCAGTCATAACCAAACCCCAGCAGCTTAAGCTGATTTTTCATGTAATCAATATTAGCATAGGTCCAGGAGGCCGGCGCGATATTGTGTTTAACAGCAGCGCATTCTGCTGGTAGCCCGAATGCATCCCAACCCATTGGTTGCAATACATTTTTCCCCAGCATACGCTGATACCGCGCTATCACATCACCGAGAGTGTAGTTACGCACATGCCCCATATGCAGGCGTCCTGAGGGATATGGTAGCATGGAAAGGCAATAGTACTTTTCCTTACTGGAATCCTCGGTGACCTTGAATGTCTCTTGTTCATGCCAGTGTTGCTGGACTGTGGTTTCTATTTCTTCTGGGCGGTAAAGCTCTTGCATGGCAGCCAGTAGTCCTCAATTAGCGTTTCTTAAACAACAGACAGTGCTTGCTCACTAGTCCAGTAAGCAATACTATTATTAGATAGTATAGAATACACCATTCAACTAGTTAATTTATTTATGTATTACGTCGAGATGATGAGGCCCGGCATACATCTAGTAACATGCTTAGCTTATCTAAGATCCTTAGACAAGGACGGCAGCGTCCAAAAATCAACGCAGTAAATCCGGCTAATAGCGTAATGATCCATATAGGCCAGGAGCCAGCCCGGGCATAGGGCGTCAATGCCCGGGTCGGGACCATGTGCACATTAAGCACTTCCCGGGTAAATTGCAGTAATTGTGCTTTTGTTGTGCCATCAGCGTTAATTACTGCCGTAATACCGTTGTTTGTACTGCGCAAAAGTGGTCGTCCCAGCTCCAGCGAACGCATACGTGCCATCTGAAAATGCTGCCAAGGGCCAATGGAATGCCCAAACCAAGCATCATTGGAAATGGTCAGTAGAAAGTCAGTATCTGGACGGAAATTATCCCGCACCTGGCCGCCCAAGATAATCTCATAGCAGGCCGTAGCGGTAAGCTTCATTCCGGCTACTTGTAATTGCGGCTGCATATATTGCCCCTGGCTCAAAAAAGACATTGGTAGATTAAACAGTGGCGCTAGCGGCCGCAATATCCGCTGCAACGGAACCTTTTCGCCAAAAGGCACTAGGTGGTGCTTATTATATCGGTCCTCTGCAGGATAACTATAAGGTTTAGATTCGCCTAGAACTACGATACTATTATAATAATCATAGCCGTGCGGAGTTGGGCGAGCGTCTATAATGCCAGTTATCAAACTAGTGTGCGCTGGGCGCAGTTGCTTATCAAGCTGTATCAAGAAGGCGTTTTGAGCTATCTCGTCATCCGGAATTGCCGATTCGGGCCAGATAACCATCTGCGCCTTTCCGAGGGACGGCAGAGTATGTTGCAAATAAATATCTAGTGTTGGGTGGACCTGGCTGGATTGCCATTTCATCGCCGGGGCGATATTGCCCTGAACTAGGGCCACATCGATGCCCCGCTGCGGCTCTAATTGATACCATTGCAGCGAACGTAGCGGCCAGGATAACAGCAGCAACGCCAGTGTGCTCAATGCCGGCGCCAGCCGCCGCTGGGCTAGAGCCAATACCGCTAGGCCGCTTATCATTACCAATAAGAACGTAATCCCCTGCACGCCAACGATGGGCGCAATACCCTTCAACGGCGCGTCTATTTGACTATAGCCAAATTCTAACCAGGGAAAACCTGTTAGCAACCTGCTGCGCAGGAATTCAGTGACTGTCCAAAGTACCGGAGCACCGAGCGCTAGTCGCCACAGCCCAGTGCTAGGCCATAAACGTGCTAGCAAGACGGCAAATAACATGGGATAGAGCGCTAGATAAGCGGCTAACAATCCCACCAGCGCTACGTTGACCAGACTGGGCAAACCGCTAAATTGCGCGATACTTATGTATACCCATTTGACGCCGTTACCGAACAAACTAAACCCCCATGCGAACCCTAGTACGGCAGCCTGACGGCTACTACGGCTAAGCGTAGCCGCTAGCAACCCGCCCAAAGAGACGATTGCTGCAGGCCATAGGTCATAAGGAGAAAAAGCTAACATACCGCAGGCGCCGGTAATAAGCGCTAGCAGTAATCGCAGGCGCTGGCATGCGTAATCCATTTATGGTAACATTCGTTGAATATTTGAAAAGTATAATAATTTACTACTTTAGCTATTATCTATGGCAATTTTAAAGAAGATGATCTCAACCTGCAGATAGCATTAAAATGCTTTAAACGTGAACGTTTCACGGTTTCACTAGGTAGTGGCTTTCTCTATCTAAGATCTACTAGAAGCTCATCCGAACATGAACTCAAGCATATCATCTCATCAATAATCACTATATACTGATCAATTAGTCGATGACCATGTTTATTTACTATTACTATACTTTATCCATAAGATAAGGGTCTCGATAACCTAGTTTTTTCATAATCTCAGTTTCCAGCGTTTCCATTTTAATGGCTTCATCATTTATGATATGATTATACCCTAGTAGATGCAGCGAACCGTGAATAACCATATGAGCCCAATGAGCCTCTGGCGTTTTTATCTGCTCTAGCGCTTCTCGCTCCACTACTTGGCGACAGATCACTAAATCTCCCAATAGCGGCAGCGCTACTTCAGCGTAGTTTGTAAAGGAAAGCACATTAGTTGGCTTGTCCTTGCCGCGGTACCTAAAATTTAGTTCATTGCTTTCTGCTTCATCTACAAGACGAATGGTCATCTCCGCTTCATCGTGCAATAGCGGTAGTATGCCGCTCAGCCAGCGGACAAAAGCTGACTCGGTAGGTAGATCGTGCATTTTGCTGCACGCAAATTGCAAATCAAGAATAATCTTGCTCATTCATGTAGTTATTCTAACTATTGAGTTGAATAGTGATAATTGGTATTTATTGAACCACGTCCATAATCGGACGTGCCATTATTCTTCGCCTAAACCTACATCAGCAGATACTGTGCCGCCAACAGTACTACTGCATTTGATCAACGCTATTATAAACTTAGTATTATGCATTTTACATTAACAACACTACGATGGAATGAGGTACTAAATGCTCACTAACTATAGAATAGGTAAAATAGAATAGGTAAATTTTCTACGATTAAATATCTACTATAATACGGTACAGCAGTGCCGTGTCTATCTATCAAAGATAAAACTAAATCTGCGTATCAACTTAAGCTAAACAGCTTGTTACGCATACCTCTTCATTTTAATAACAAACTGACTGTCAAAGTATCATTGATCTTCGATGTTCAGTATCGAACGCCGTGCACCGGCTTTTAATAAAGCTTTACACCTCTTATCTATCATCGGTGGCAAACAATCGAAGTTTCTTAACAGATTGTTTTCAATGATACTTTGACTGTCCGTACTTACCTGTGCTGATTGTAAGGTATGTTCTATAAGCTTGTATTGTTTAATACAATGTGCCTATAATAAAGATTATTTTAGTTCACTATTGAGTTCATGTTATGATCCTTATTACAGATGCTGCCCAAGAATATTTGGCTAACTTGCTGTTAAATCAGGGAAAAGGTACCCAAATTAGGGGTTTTATTATCAATCCTGGCACGCCACATGCGGAATGCGGAGTTTCCTATTGTCCGCCAGATGCGGTGGCGGTCACAGACATTGCGTGTAAATTTGAAAAATTTTCTTTATATGTTGATGAGTTAAGCGCTCCTTACCTACAGGATGCAGAAATCGACTTCGTTACCGATAAACTTGGCTCGCAACTTACATTTAAGGCACCTAACGCAAACATGTGCAAAGTAAGCGACGAAGCGCCGCTAATTGAGCGCGTTGAGTATCTTCTGCAATCGCAAATCAATCCAAAATTGTCAAGTCATGGCGGTCAAGTGAATCTTATCGAGATAACCGAAGATCTGGCTATTCTGCAGTTTAGCGGTGGCTGTAATGGGTGTGCCATGGTCAGTTATACGCTTAAGGAAGGAATTGAAAAAGAATTACTAAAAAATTTTCCTGAGTTGAAAGGGGTACGCGACTTAACAGAACATCAACGCAGCGAGTCTTCCTACTATTAAGGTGTTTACCTTGATCGACCAGTATCATACTGCACTGCTTGAAAAACGCATTAAATTTATTTTATTATAGCAGTGTGGCTATATTTGGCCGCACCGTTATACCGAATAATTGCCGAGATTTTAATATATTTTAATTTGATATATTCCTTATTCTAGGAGCTGATAGCGACGTTAGCTAAGCTAAGAAGATATTGACCAGTATTAATGGAACGCTTATTGTTTTAAGCGCAATAGCGCAATATAGCGCAATAATGAATGATAGAAAACTGTTCGTTAAATATTAGCAATAATAACCTTAAATGAGTAAACTGAAATTATTAAGCTTATCAGGAGACTCTTATGGCCAGCAGAGGCGTTAATAAAGTAATTCTAATCGGCAATTTAGGTCAAGATCCGGAAATTCGCCATATGCCTAATGGCGGTGTAGTTGCTAATATAACGCTGGCAACTTCAGATAGCTGGCGAGACAAGCAGACCGGCGAGATCAAGGAAAAAACAGAATGGCACCGGGTGGTACTATTTGGCAAACTAGCCGAGGTAGCTGGAGAATATTTGCGCAAAGGTTCCCAGGTATATGTTGAGGGTTCTTTGCAAAACCGCAAGTGGCAGGACCAAAATGGCCAAGACCGTTATACCACCGAGGTCGTGGTCAATGTAGCCGGCACCATGCAAATGCTCGGCGGACGTCAGAGCACTAATACTGGCAGTGCCCAGCAGGTAAGCTGGGGACAGCAGCAGAGCAACAGTCCTCAATTAAATGTCGGTAAGGTGTCGGCGATACGGCCACAGAATAATACCCCGACGTCCGGCAATGAATTACCTATGGACTTTGATGACGACATTCCATTCTAGAATGGTTAGGCCATTCTAGAATGGTTAGGGTATTGGTTAGTGCTGCTGTATTCAACGACCCTAAAAATCAGAATTATATATCTAGTTCATTAATAAAATAACTTATTAGTAGAAGAGCTGCTTGAGTGTGCTTAATTGGCAGGAAGAGGACGCCAGCTGCATAAGCTAGTCTACGCACGAACAGCTATCTGCTATTTTTATACTGTAGTTGTTAGCTTAGCTAAGCTACCCAGTTTAGATGAAATATGCACCTTTTGCTCTGTAGCAAACGCCCGCCGCCTGGATTTTGATCTCGAGAAAACAGCATACCATGGCTTGAAGTCAATCAAACTAGCACAACCGATCTAACCATCCTAAACTTTATTTAACCGTCTTTTTTATCTACCAGGCATATAGCCGATCAAGAGAGTTGATAATCACAACCAAGGCTAAAAAAATGTAGAGTAACAAATAGCGATACAGCAAAATTTTGAATAGTCTCTTAAATATTATGAAACTAAAATAAAGATGCTTATGAAAAGACAGCTTTCCATATTGATAGCCAGCTTGATATGGTCAGCGCTGTGTAGCCAAAAAGCCTTGTCACAAGAATTTTCAGCTTTTAAAGCTCAGTGTTTTCTAGGCGTACCTGCCTACAACAAACCGTTGGTCAACGAGGACCATAAAACCCTACCGATTTATATTCAGGCCGATAAGGCCAAAGTTCATGCTACCGATAAGGCAACTTTTTTAGGTAACGTGAATATTGAACAGGGCAACATTACTTTGAGCGCCGATCAGGTTCAGTTGCAGCAGTCCAACGACAAACAGCTGCGTACCGTAACCGCCATGGGGAACGTCGAATATGCCAGTAATGAGATAAAACTGAAAGGTGCAAAAGCCTTGTCAAATCTCAATACTAAAAACATTGATGTCTACAAAGGAAATTACCAGATGGTGGGGCGGCAAGGCCGCGGCGAAGCCGACACAATCAAGCAGCGCAGCGATAACCGCTATCTAGTGTTAGAAAATGGTAGCTTCACCTCCTGTTTACCAGGTGATAACAGCTGGAGTGTAGCTGGATCAAAGGTGATCCATGATCGCAAGGAACAAGTAGCTGAGATTTGGAACGCACGCTTAAAAATTGGTAACTTATCAGTTCTATATAGCCCGTACCTGCAACTTCCGGTGGGCAATAAACGCCGTTCTGGTTTCTTGATTCCCAACGCTAAATATGGCAGTAGCAACGGCTTTGAGTTCAGCACTCCCTATTACCTAAACCTAGCAAAAAATTATGATGCTACCATCACACCAAAATACATGAGCAAATGGGGCATGCAGCTACAAAACGAGTTCCGTTACTTGACTATTCTGGGTGATGGTCTAGTGGAGTTAGACTGGCTGCCTCATAACCAGATCTACAGCGGTGAACATAGCAGCGCTAGAGCTAGCGATCGCTGGCTACTATATTGGCGCCATAATGGCGTGATAGAAAAAGTATGGCGCGTTAACGTCGATTATACTAAAGTCAGCGACTACGATTATTTTCATAATCTGGATTCTAAACACGGTAGTACTAACGACAGCTATACCACACAAAAATTTAGCATCGGCTACGCCAACAAAAATTGGGATACCGCTCTATTTTACAAGCAGTTCCAGGTGTTTGATAACAGCAGCGCCGCTTATCTCGCAGTGCCCCAGCTTGATTTAAACTTTTATACAAACGACGTTCATCTATTAGACTTCAAGTTTTTCAGCCAGGCTGTGAAGTTTATCAACATCAACAAAAGCTATCCCAAGGCAACGAGGCTACATATCGAGCCTACTCTAGGCCTGCCGATGGCTAACAGCTGGGGCAGTTTGAATACCGAAGCTAAACTGATGGCAACTTACTATAAGCAAGAAAATTTTAATAACTACAATATGTTGACTGGCCGACATCTGAAAGGAACGGTTAATCGGATCCTGCTGCAGCTCAAAACTGACGGCAAGATAGTTTTTAAACGCGATATAGATTACCTGGTGGACTACACCCAGACCCTGGAACCGCGGCTGCAGTATCTTTATGTCCCTTATCGCAATCAGAATAATATCGGCGTCTATGACTCAACTATGCTACAAACTGATGATTATGCTGGCATGTTTCGCGATCGCAGCTACAGCGGACTGGATCGTATCTCTTCCGCCAATCAGCTAGCTGGCGGCATTATGACACGTATTTATGATAATCAACGAGTGGAAAGAGTTAACATATCCGCTGGTCAAATATACTACTTTTCACGGCCACGAACTGGTGACCTCAAAGGAACATGGGACCGGTATGAGAATACCGGCAGCCTGGTATGGGCAGGAAATAGCTACTGGCTTATTAATAATAATTGGGGTTTTCGCGGCGGTTTTCAATATGATTTCCGTCTCAATAGCATCGCACTGGGCGATATGGTATTGGAATATCGGCGCGATGAGGACTGCATTTTGCAGCTGAATTATCGCTACGCTAGCCCGCAGTATACTAAGCATCTGCTGTCTAATATGCTGAATCCAGGTTGGCAACATAGCATTTCGCAAGTAGGCGTTACCGGCAGTTGGCTGCTGGTTAATCGGTGGTCATTGGTTGGCACGTATTATTACGATGTCAAAATGAACCAGCCAGCAAACCAGCTTATCTGCTTGCAATACAATACTTGCTGCTGGGCTGTCAGCGTCGGATATGAGCGGAAGATTACTGGCTGGAACAGCGCCGACAGTTCCAGTAAGTACGATAAGCAAATATCTTGTATCATTGAATTGCGTGGTTTGAGCAGCAATCCTGGCTTACATTTCTTGACCAAAGACAGCCTAGCTGATATATGGTAAAAATTATGAAAAACTGGAGGAAGTTTGTCCTTAGTCTCACTCTATTAATTAAAGGTGCGTTCGCTACGCCGCAGGTTGTAGATAAAATCGCAGTTATAGTGGATAACGAAGTCATACTGGAAAGCGATGTGCAAAACATACTCAACACGATGAAACACAGCCTTAAGGAAGCTAATAATCAAAATGAGGAGGACACGCTGCGTCACCAAATCCTCGATAGGCTTATTATGGATAAGATCATCCTGCAATTAGCGCAGCGCGCAAATACCACTATTAGCGATAAACAGCTAGATCAGACCATCAGTAATATCGCTGCTAATAGTCATATGACACTCGGTCAGTTGCGCAGCAACCTGGCCTATGATGGTGTAGATTACAACACCTACCGAGCTCAAATCCGCAAGAAGATACTTCTTGCCGAAGTTAGTAATAGTGAAATGCGACGTCGCATCAACATCTTACCGTATGAAGTTGAATACTTAGCAAATAAAATTGCTGTCCAAACCAGCAATAGTGCTAAATTCAATTTAAGCTACATTCTCATTCCGCTACCAAACAATCATATTCAGGATCAGTTAGATCAAGCGGAAGCACTGGCTAATGCTCTGGTCAAGCAAAGTAAAAGCAGCGCGGAATTCGGCCAATTAACAATTATTTACTCCAACACCTCTCATGCGCTGAAAAGTGGTCACATGAGCTGGAATAAATTAGAAGAACTGCCTTCACCGGTGTCGGTACGTCTGCAAAAAGCTCATAAAGGTAGTATCATCGGTCCAATTCGATCTGGCTTAGGTTTCTATATTATCAAAGTAAACGATATCCGCGGCATCACTCAGAAAGTGACGGTGACCGAAGTGCATGCGCGCCATATTCTACTGCATACCTCGGAAGTCGTCACCGATCAGCAGGCCAGCGCTAAACTTGATGATATCGCCCAGCAAATCAAAAGTAGCCGACTAACATTCAGTAACACCGCTAAACAGCTGTCTGAGGATCCTGATTCAGCTAATAAGGGCGGCGATCTAGGCTGGCGTTCCTTCGATACATTTGCCCCGGAGTTAAGGAATGCTCTTCTGCACCTGAAAAAAGGCGAAATAAGTTCCTCTATTCGCTCTTACTATGGCTGGCATTTGATTCAGCTTCTCGATACCCGCCAAGTTGACCGCACAGATGCTGCGCAACAAGATCGTGCTTACCGTCTGCTGTTTAACCGTAAGTTCGACGATGAGATGCAAAAATGGACACAAGAACATCGCACAGCAACCTATGTTAAAATTATCAATAATCATGCGCAGTAAGCAACGCATTGTCATCAATCCAGGCTTGACGGCTAATTCGCGCTAATTCGCAGCGATGCTCAACGGCCCAGTGGCCGGCACTACCCGCTAGTAGTAACTGCCTCTAGTAACTACTGCCTAAGGTTATTACTATTCTGGCGCAGGACTCAGCATCACGCAACCTTCTTGTGTCAGCATAAATAGTTGCAATAAGCAGATTGGGTACTGCAATGTATCATGATCAGGGTCTGCTGGTGCTAAAATATAAGGGATTCAAGCAGTTAATATCAATATTAAAACGGCACTTAATTAAAACGGCACTTAATCTAGCATTTTTAGATAAAAAAATTATGAATAACTATCTTTATCAAAGACATTTATCACGTAAGCGTTTAGGTCAGATCTTTCTACACGACAGATATACTATCAATTCAATCCTCGCCTCTATTAATCCAAAGTCTGACCAGGCGATAGTAGAAATTGGCCCCGGCCTCGGGGCACTGACTAAGCCAGTGTCGATGCTTGCTGAGAATATGATAGTTATCGAACTTGATCGCGATTTAGCAACGCGTCTGGCTACGCACCCATTTTTACAGTATAGAGTGAAAATTGTGCAGCAGGACGCCATGACAGTTGATTTTGCAGCGCTTGCGAACGAGGTGGGCCAGCCACTGCGGATATTTGGCAATCTGCCTTACAATATTTCTACGCCGCTCATGTTTCACCTCTTCCGCTATATTGATACTATTCGCGATATGCACTTTATGTTACAAAAAGAAGTCGTAAATCGGTTAGTAGCGGGCCCAAATAACAAGGCTTATGGCCGATTAAGCGTGATGGCACAGTATTTTTGCCAAATCATGCAGTTACTGGAAGTACCGCCTGAGTCGTTCAAACCAGTACCAAAAGTAGATTCTGCGTTGGTACGGCTAGTGCCGTATTCCACTCTACCGTATCCGGTCAGAGATTTAAAAAAACTAGCTATCTTGACTAGCCTAGCCTTTAATCAAAGGCGCAAGATACTGCGCAATAGTTTGCGCAATGTTTTCAGTGCGCAACAGCTGGTAGAACAAGGTATCGACGCAACGCTGCGAGCAGAAAATGTTAGCGTTGAGCAGTACTGCCGTTTGGCTAATGCGCTGGCAGCGCGTGACAATGTTTAAAATTAAGTAGCTATTTTTTGTAGTATAAACCAACTATGTCGACATATTTAATTGGTGATATTCACGGTTGTTATGATGAACTAAGAATCCTTCTTACACAGGTGCAGTTTAATAAACTGGTGGATAATCTGTGGTTAACCGGCGATTTGGTCGCGCGCGGGCCAAACTCGCTAGAGGTGCTTCGGTTAGTGCGCGATGATCTAGGCGACAGTGTTCGCATGGTGCTCGGTAATCACGATTTACATTTGCTGGCGGTGTATGCTGGTATAAGCTGTAATAAACCAAAAGATTCTCTCACGCAGATTATAAAAGCGCCGGATGCAGATGAATTAATTAATTGGCTACGCCGGCAGCCATTACTACAAATAGAAGAAGAAAAAAAAATATTGATGGCCCATGCCGGTATTACGCCGCAGTGGGATATTGCAACGGCAATTAACTGCGCAAGGGAAGTTGAAGCTATGCTAAAAAGCGATAGTTATCAGTTATTTCTGAAGGCAATGTACGGCAACATGCCTAATAACTGGAGCAATAAGTTGAGCGGACTTGCTCGTCTGCGTTTCAGTACTAACGTCTTTACTCGCATGCGTTACTGCTTCCCCAATGGGAAGCTGGAAATGAACTTTAAAGATATCCCGGAACGAGCGCCGGTACCACTTCAGCCTTGGTTCTCTCTGCCTGGAGCCAAGCATGAGAGCTACAGTATCGTTTTTGGCCACTGGTCCTCGTTGAGGGGCCAGGGTACGCCAAATAATGTTTATGGATTGGATACTGGCTGCTGCTGGGGCGGCGAATTGACTTCGTTGCGCTGGGAGGATAAGACATTTACACGTGTGCCCTCTAACCACCAGCCCATAAAGTAAAAACAAATTCGAGAAAACTAATCATGCTTCCTGATGAACGATACAGACCACCGCCCGGAAACTCGTCAGGTAAAAAAGTCTCATAAAATTTTAAACTTTAACTTTTAAACTTTACCGCTGCCGATTATCATTATTTCCTCTTTCATTTCCTCTTTTCCTCTTTTATTAACCAGTCTTAACCAGATTACGCTCTATTAGGTCTCTTCAAAAACAGTTTCCCGAGAGACTAAAAAATCTTCCGCCCCATAATTGGCTTATTAAGCGTGTTTCGCTTGAACCAGGCCCGATATGCAGATAAATTACAGGGTATGGTATTTTCCATATCTATGACACGATCTACTGTCAAGGCGGCGATTAAGCTAATAATTAATCATCATTCTCCTTTAAAAACTCTTGCCTGTAGGCCGGAATCAGTCGGTAATTTGCGCGTGCATTTCCTGCAGTGAAATAACTTGGGCAGTTACGTCAGCGTTCAACGACATTGTCGTAGCGAAACCGCCATTTAAGGTCGTATCATAATGCACTTTATACTGCAAAGCGCTGCGCCGAATTAGTTTAGAATCTTCAATTGCTTGGCGTCCGGCGGTAGTATTAACAATATAGCTGTATTCGCCGTTCTTGATCCGGTCTTGAATATGCGGCCGTCCTTCATGGACCTTATTAACCAGGCGCGGGTTAATACCTGCTTCGCCTAGGATCACGGCTGTGCCGTGGGTCGCATCTAGCTCAAAGCCGTGCTTAAGCAGCTTGGTTGCTAAATCCACTACTCTGTCTTTATCTCCTTCACGCACTGATAACAAAGCGCGGCCACTTTTTTTCATGCACGATTGGCTACCAAGCATGGCTTTAGCAAAGGCCTCGGAGAAAGTCCTCCCTACTCCCATCACTTCACCAGTTGAGCGCATTTCCGGACCAAGGATAGGATCCACTCCATGGAACTTATTGAACGGCAACACCACTTCCTTCACCGAATAATAAGGTGGAATAATCTCACGTATCACGCCCTGTTTGGCCAGAGATTTGCCTACCATCACCCTGGCGGCTACTTTTGCCAGGGCAACGCCGGTAGCCTTAGAAATAAAAGGTACCGTACGTGCGGCGCGCGGGTTGACCTCAATGAGATAAACCTCGTTGTTCTTAACCGCGAACTGAACGTTCATCAGACCCTGTACCCGCAACTCATAGGCCAATTTATCTACCTGATAGCGTATAACGTTCTGAATTTCTTGGCTAAGAGTATACGCTGGTAGCGAACAGGCCGAATCACCTGAATGTACGCCGGCCTGTTCGATATGCTCCATAATACCGCCTATCAGCACACTTTCACCGTCGCAAACGACGTCTACGTCTACTTCTATTGCGTCATCTAAAAATCTATCCAGTAGCACTGGGGCATCATTAGATACGCTGACCGCACTCTGGAAATAGCGTAGTAGATCGTTCTTATCATAAATTATTTCCATCGCCCTGCCGCCTAATACATAGGATGGCCGAACTACCAGCGGATAACCAATAATTGCTGCTTTCTCAACCGCCATATCGATGGTGGTAACCGTGGTGTTAGCCGGCTGTTTTAGCCCTAGTCGCTCGACCGCCTGCTGAAATCGTTCTCGATCTTCCGCCCGATCAATAGCGTCTGGGCTAGTGCCAATGACCGGCACACCGGCGGCTTCTAGCGCGCGCGCTAGCTTAAGCGGTGTCTGGCCACCATATTGCACTATGACGCCCTGCGGTTTTTCAATACGTACGATTTCTAGCACATCTTCTAGCGTCACTGGCTCGAAATAAAGACGATCGGAGGTATCGTAATCGGTGGAAACGGTCTCGGGATTACAGTTAACCATAATAGTTTCGTAACCATCTTCGCGTAGCGCCAGCGATGCGTGCACACAGCAATAATCAAACTCGATTCCCTGACCAATTCGGTTAGGTCCACCGCCCAGCACCATGATCTTTTTGCGATCTTGATTCGGGTTTGACTCACACTCATCCTCGTAGGTCGAGTACATATAAGCGGTATTAGTAGAGAATTCTGCAGCGCAGGTATCTACTCGCTTATAGACTGGATGTAGGTCATAGCTTTGGCGAAGTTTACGGATTTCCGTCTCAGCTAACCCTACCAAAACCGCCAGGCGCGCATCCGCGAAACCTTTACGCTTTAAGAAACGCAGGTAATCAGCGCTTAGCGCGGTTACGCCTCGCTCCGCGAGGTCTTGCTCTAATTTGACCAACTCTTCTATCTGCACTAGAAACCACCGATCAATATTAGTAAGATTAAATACCCCATCGACCGACATGCCAGCGCGGAAAGCATCCGCCACATACCAAATACGCTCGCTACCGGCGTCTTTTAACTCGCGGCGAATGGTGGTTAACGCTTCTGGATCTTTAAGGTTAACTTTAGGATCAAAACCACTGACGCCAACCTCTAGACCTCGCAGTGCTTTCTGCAGTGATTCTTGCTGCGTTCGGCCGATAGCCATCACTTCTCCAACAGATTTCATCTGTGTAGTTAACCGATCGTTAGTTCCTAAAAACTTTTCAAAGTTAAAACGAGGAATTTTAGTTACTACATAATCAATAGACGGCTCGAAGGAGGCCGGCGTACGACCGCCGGTAATATCGTTCATCAACTCGTCCAGGGTATAGCCCACCGCCAGTTTAGCGGCCACTTTGGCGATGGGAAAACCAGTCGCCTTGGAAGCCAGTGCAGAAGAGCGTGAGACGCGTGGGTTCATTTCGATAATAATAAGTCTACCTGTTCTCGGATTAACCGAGAATTGAACATTGGAGCCGCCAGTCTCCACGCCAATTTCGCGTAGTACTGCCATCGAAGCGTTACGCATGATTTGATATTCTTTGTCAGTCAGGGTCTGCGCTGGTGCTACGGTTATTGAGTCACCGGTGTGAATACCCATAGGATCGACATTCTCGATGGAGCAAATGATGATGCAGTTGTCTTTTTTATCGCGCACTACTTCCATCTCATACTCTTTCCATCCTATGAGGGATTCATCAATTAGCAGCTCGGTAGTGGGTGATAAATCTAGTCCGCGCTCACAAATTTCTTCAAATTCCTCGCGATTGTAAGCGATACCACCGCCGGTTCCACCCATGGTGAAAGACGGCCGAATAATACAGGGAAAACCGACATCTACTGCCACTGCCAGCGCTTCTTCCATCGTATGGGCAATGCCGGAACGAGCGGTTTCTAATCCAATTTTCTTCATGGCCTTATTAAAACGTTGACGATCTTCGGCCTTATTTATAGCGTCGGCAGTGGCTCCTATCATATCTACACCGAACTCTTTGAGTACTCCTTCTCGCGCTAATTCTAGCGCACAGTTCAGCGCCGTCTGTCCACCCATAGTAGGCAACAGTGCATCAGGACGCTCTTTTTCTATAATTTTATGCACTACTTCCCAATTGATAGGCTCAATATAGGTCGCGTCAGCCATCTCTGGGTCGGTCATAATGGTTGCTGGATTAGAATTTACTAGAACCACCCGGTAGCCCTCTTCGCGCAGGGACTTGCACGCCTGGGCACCCGAATAATCGAACTCGCATGCCTGGCCAATAACGATTGGCCCAGCACCCAAAATTAAGATACTTTTTATATCGGTACGTTTTGGCATGTCAAATTCCTGATATTTTAAGCTGTGAACGATAAGTATGAATTAGCTTGATAAAATGTTTAAATAATGTCGCGGAATCGTGCGGGCCCGGGCTAGCTTCAGGATGTCCCTGGAAACTGAAAGCTGGTTTATCGGTACGATGTAATCCCTGCAAAGTGCCATCGAATAGGGAGGTATGGGTCACTTTAAGGTTTGCTGGCAATGTTTTTTCGTCTACTGTAAAGCCATGATTCTGCGTAGTGATCATCACCCGATCAGCCAGTAAATCTTTTACTGGATGATTACCGCCGTGATGGCCGCACTTCATCTTCATCGTTTTAGCTCCGCTGGCTAGCGCTAGCAGTTGATGACCCAGACAAATACCGAACAAGGGGATGTTGGTGGTAAGAAAAGTTTTAATGGCAGTGATAGCATAATCGCAGGGAGCCGGATCGCCGGGACCATTCGATAAAAAGATACCGTCTGGTGCCATCTCCATAACCGTCTTGGCAGGTATATTGGCCGGCACCACTGTCAGCCGGCACCCATGGTCCACTAGTATGCGCATAATATTCCGCTTAATACCGTAATCATAGGCAACCACATGGTATGGCAAATCGCTTACCGGAGCAGGGAAACCAGAGCCCAGGCGCCAAGTGCCCTGAGTCCAGGTATATTGCTCGTTGGTACTTACCTCTTTTACCAAATCCATTCCGCTAAGTCCAGGAAATTCGCGTGCTTTACGCAGCGCTAGTTGCACGTCCAGGGCGTTGCCGGCAATGATACAGCCGTTCTGTGAGCCTTTTTCACGCAGTAAACGTGTAAGCTTACGGGTATCGATATCGGCAATACCGATAATATTCTGCTGTTTTAGATAGTTTGATAGCGATAAAGTATTACGGAAGTTACTGGCGATGAGCGATAAATCGCGGATTACCAGCGCCTGCACCTGAACTCTGAATGATTCATTATCAGCTTCGTTAAGGCCAACATTACCGATATGGGGATAGGTTAAAGTGACTATTTGGCGCGAATAGGAAGGATCAGTGATGATTTCTTGATAACCGGTTACGGAAGTATTAAAAACCACTTCTCCCACTGCAGTTCCCTCTGCTCCAATGGTCCGACCGTGGAATTGAGTTCCGTCTTCTAACACTAACAGCGCTGACTTTCTCAAAAAAACCTCCAAGGAATCAGTTTACATTGACATCTTGTATTTAGTTTAGACAGCATCAATGATAATTAATCTAAATAGTAAAAAATATTTATTACTTAGTAGTAATAGGTCAGAAACTGACACTATATTTTGTCTAAATTTAGCACGTTTACCATATCAAATAGGCCTGTTTTATGCCTAGAAAGCCAGATAGCTGCACGAACCGCACCGTTGGCGAACGTCATACGGCTGGAAGCCTTATGTGTAATCTCTAACCGTTCTCCAATATCGGCAAAAAGAGCGGTGTGCTCACCTACGATATCTCCAGCACGTACAGTAGAAAAGCCGATACTTTTAGCTTTACGTTCACCGGTATGCCCCTTACGGCTGTATACGGCATTTTGAGCAAATTCTTGTCCAAGAATTCCAGCAATGGCCTCGCCCATGGCCAGCGCGGTGCCTGAAGGCGCATCTACCTTGTAGCGGTGATGCGCTTCAATAATTTCGATATCTGCCTCCTCCCCCATAACTTGAGCAGTTTTTTCCAGCAGTTTAAGCATTAGATTGACACCGACGCTGAAATTAGCGGCGAAAACAATGCCGATTTCATTAGCAGCAGTAGCAATCATCGCTTGCTGCGCTTTATTAAAGCCGGTGGTACCAATTACCAGGCCTTTACTTTGGCTGTGGCAGAAATCAAGGTAAACTAGGCTAGCATCTGGACGTGTGAAATCTATAAGAATATCAAAATCATTTTTTACCGATTGCAAATCGTCGCTAATGGCGACATTTAAGGTGCCGATACCTGCTAATTTGCCGGCGTCTATACCACGTAAGACAGAACCAACACGGCATAATGCTGCTCCTAGCGTTGCCTGTTGTGACTTTGCTACCGCCTGAATTAATTGGCTGGCCATCCGCCCACCTGCCCCAGCTATGGCGATACGTAAAGGTGTGTTGCTCATGAAACCTCTTCTTACGACAGTTATCCTGCAGTTACTATCTATCGAATTATTATATATCTCTTAGCAGACAACGATTATACCACTATCTAGCCCTACCCTGAATCAGAATGATTTGTCCTCATTTGACATTGTGTTCATAGTTATTTTATTAGCGGGACAGAAGAAACCGTCTAATAGCATAAACAATGCGCCGATACAAATAACAAGATCCGCCACATTAAATGTTGGCCAATGCCAATCGCTCACATAAAAATCGATAAAGTCGATTACTACGCCGTGAACCATTCGGTCGAACAGGTTACCAAGCGCGCCCCCAATAATCATGGCGTAGGCAGCATTCAACAACCTATTACGATAATCAGATTGATACATCATGACCAATAGCATCACCGTAATAACCAAAGCAATAACTGAAAATAACCAGCATTGCCAGCCGCCTTGGTCTGCCAAAAAACTAAAGGCTGCTCCTGGATTATGCACATAGGTAAAATTGATAAAAGGTATAACCACTACTGACTTGCCGAGAGCACAGTAGGTCATGATCAACTTCTTACTGCTGAGATCCAGCAGTAGTACCACCGAAGTAATCCAAAGCCAGCAAAATCTTGTTGAAGTAAACATGCTATTATTCATTAGACAAATTTACGCTTTTCGCCCGGAGCAACCATGTTGGTAACACAGCGCCCACAAAGTTCCGGATGATCAGCATGTTGACCAATATCAGTTTCATAATGCCAGCAGCGCGGGCATTTTTTGCCTTCTGCGTTGCACAAGGAGATTTTAAGTCCCTTAAGCCCTTCGCATTGTACCGCATCATTACTAGCATCGGCTAGATTCGCCACCTGCGCTTTCGACGTCAGCAGCAAGAAATGAAGCTCCCCCCCTAGCTCGTTTAATTGCTCGGCTAGTGTAGGCTCTGCATATAGAGTGACTTGGGCTTCCAACGAAGCGCCGATACGTTTTTCTGCTCTCGCTTGCTCGATGATTTTATTAGTTTCGCAGCGTACCTGCAACATTATTTGCCAATAATCATCGTTCAGCGGTTGCGTAACTGCCAGGCCGCACAGACCATCATACCATGTCTCAGTAAAGACAAACTGCGCCCGTTTTCCCAGCATAAAGCCCCAGATCTCGTCTGCAGTAAACGACATAATAGGCGCCATCCAGCGAACCAGAGCCTCTACAATATGGTAGAATGCGGTCTGACAACTACGGCGGGCGATACTGTCTGCTTTAGTGGTATATTGTCGATCTTTGATAATATCCAGGTAAAAAGCACTCAGTTCCACTGAGCAAAATTTTATCATAAGCTTTATAACCTGATGAAAATCATAGCGTTCATAAGCGGCAATAATCTCCTCCTGCGCTGCTTGTGCTCGGCCTACCGCCCAACGATCAAGCACTACCATTTGTTCTGGACTTACGCTATGTAGCGCTGGATCAAAACCATTTAGGTTAGCTAGTAGAAAACGCGCGGTATTGCGAATACGGCGATAGGAGTCCGTAGAGTGCTTGAGAATTTCATCGGAGATAGCCATCTCACCCGTATAATCGGTAGAAGCGACCCAAAGGCGCAAGATATCTGCACCTAATTTTTTTACGACATGTTGCGGGCTAACCACGTTACCTACCGATTTGGACATTTTTCGCCCCTTACCGTCCACGGTGAAGCTGTGGGTCAGCACCTGGCGATAAGGCGCTCCGCTTTTTATAGCAGAAGAAATTATTAATGACGACATGAACCAGCCTCGATGCTGGTCGGATCCCTCTAAATACATATCAGGCTTTTTGCCGTTGAATTCAGGTCGCACCGCTACTACTGAGTAGTGTGTAGAACCTGAATCAAACCATACATCAAGCGTATCTGGCACCTTATGATAATAGGTGGCAGCGTCGCCCAGGATTTCTCTAGGATCTAAATCCCACCACGCCTGAATGCCATCTTGCTCTACTCGTTGTGCCACAGACTCTATTAATTCAACGGTGCGCGGATGCAGCGCTCCAGTTTTATTATGCACAAACAGCGACATCGGTACACCCCAAGTGCGCTGACGAGAAATACACCAGTCAGGACGGTTAGACACCATGGTTGTAAGACACTCTTGGCCCCACTCAGGGATCCATTGCACCTTTTTTACTTCAGCCAGCGACTGCTGACGTAAGTCTAGATGGTCCATTTTAATGAACCACTGCGACGTAGTGCGGAAGATAATAGGCGTTTTATGGCGCCAGCAGTGGGGATAACTATGCTTTAATTTCTCTACGTGCAGTAAAGAGCCAACGTCGCGCAGTAAACCAACTACGACATCATTAGCTTTAAATACTTGCAAACCTGCCAGTAACGGCAGCATACTCGGTAAATAGCAACCATCAGGACCGATAGGATTAGCAATTTCTAAGCCGTATCGCTTACCAACAATAAAGTCTTCAGGGCCGTGGCCAGGAGCGATATGTACTGCGCCGGTTCCTACCTCTAACGTTACATGTTGACTGAGAATAGTGGGCACATCGTAATCCATAAAAGGATGAGAGAACCGCATCAATTCTAAAGCAACACCTTTGGCACTGCCCAAGACTATACACTGCTCAAAGCCAATGCGGCCCATTACTCTCTTAACCAGAGATTCGGCTAAAATGTATCCTTGGCCATCGATCTTAATAAGTTGATAGTCGTAATCAGGGTGCAGAGCAATGGCGCGATTAGCAGGCAATGTCCAAGGCGTGGTAGTCCAGATGACCAGCGCTATCTGCTCCATGAAACCATGGACGCCAAACTTTGCTGCGACCTCTTGAGGAGCAAGAGCCATGAAGGCAACGTCAATGGATAATGAGGTCCAATCATAATATTCCACCTCTGCCTCTGCTAACGAGGAACGGCAATCGATACACCAGTGCACCGGTTTAACACCCTTATGCAGATGGCCATTGGCAATAATCTTACCAAGCGCGCGGATAATATTCGCCTCAGTAGCGAAGTCCATCGTCATATAAGGGTGATCCCAGTCGCCTAGCACGCCCAAGCGGATAAAATCTTTTTTTTGCTCAGCCACTTGTTCGGTAGCATAGCAGCGGCAGGCGGTACGAAACTCTGCCTCGCTTACTTTCTCACCTGGTTTGCCAATAAGCTGTTCTACCTTAAGTTCTATTGGAAGACCGTGGCAGTCCCAGCCAGGTAAAAAAGGCGAATTATAACCCATTAATCCTTTAGATTTTACAATAATATCTTTTAGAATCTTATTAACTGAATGACCGATATGAATCCTACCGTTCGCATACGGAGGACCGTCGTGTAAAATAAATTTTTTTTTACCTTTTTTAGCTTGACGAATTTTCCCGTACAAATTCTGTTCATACCAGCGTTGCAGCACTTTAGGTTCGCGCTTGGTGAGATCGCCGCGCATAGGGAACCTGGTATGCGGTAAATTCAGAGTATTTTTATAATCAGTCATTCTATTCTCGGTTTTATTTTTTTGTTGTTTTAATTCATTAAGCGGGAAAACCCGTTGTTTATTATGTAGTTTGGAGCGTATAAAAAAATTTCAAGAAGCTGGCACAGAACAGCGGCGTTAGCTGGGGATCGAGATTAGCCAAAACAGACAATAAATTATCATATAATGATGCTGGAAAAATACAGTAAATCTACACAGCGCAACGCGGCCAGAAAGGCGATAAGGGTGACTAACAGTATTTCAGCTTCCATCAGCTACGCAGCCCCCCTGGTTATGCGCTATACTCTTGTGGCTGGAATTAAAATATCATTAATGGTAAACCTAGACGATTGTTTTCATACCGTAATTAATATTATTTATTAGACTATCTCTTAGCCTAGATTGTTATTCGTAATTTTTACGGTGCTCAGCTATTATAAATAGTTAGCTTATAACACTTAAGATCGAACTTAGATAGAGATTAGATCTAATATATGAGTATATAATCAAAATTTGTAGTTATTTACTCAAATTAATTGACAAACAAAACTAACAGGTACAGTATTAACCTTTTAGGTATTTTATTAGAATAGGTTTAGGAGAGTTGGATCTTGGCTAAGATCAAATCAGCTAAGAAACGTGCTATACAAACTGAAAAGCGTCGGCAGCATAATGCAAGCCGACGCTCCATGGTACGTACCTTTATTAAAAAGGTATATGCAGCTATCGCTTCTGGAGATAAAGCAAATGCCCAGAATGCGTTTGCTGCTATGCAACCGATTATTGACCGTCAGGCCAGCAAAAAAATAATTCATAAAAATAAAGCTGCACGTCATAAGTCGAAACTAAGCAGGCAGATCAAAGCCATGCAGTAGCAGTAGATGTTTACAGAAACAAGACTCTACTCTATCGAGTTAAATCGTCAAAGAATTTTTTGACACCATCAAAAAAACTTTTTGATCGTGGACTATTCTGAGCACCACTTGGACCACCGAAACTTTCGGCTAACTCGCGGAGCAGCTGTTTTTGCCGCTCGTTGAGCTTGACCGGAGTTTCTACCACAGCTTGGCACAGCAAATCACCTGGGTTACCGCCGCGTACTGATTTCACGCCCTTACCGCGCATGCGGAACAGCCTTCCCGTCTGGGTTTCCGACGGCACCTTAAGTTTAACCCGTCCGTCTAGCGTCGGCACCTCTATTTCGCCACCTAGCGCCGCCATAGCGAAATTGATCGGCACTTCGCAATAAAGATCATTATCTTTACGTTCAAAAATAGGGTGTTTACGCACCTGTACCTGAATATATAGATCTCCTGCAAGTGATCCATGTCCACCTACTTCACCTTCACCAGACAGGCGAATGCGATCGCCGGTATCTACTCCTGGCGGTATTTTAACCGACAAGGTCTTATATTTTTCTACTCGACCATGACCATGACACTGATAACATAAATGTTTAATGATCTTACCCTGACCATGGCAGTTAGTACAAGTCTGTTGCACGGCAAAAAATCCCTGGCGCACCTGTACCTGACCTTTACCATGACAGGTCTGACAGGTTACTGCCGAGGTACCAGGCTTAGCGCCGCTACCATTACAAAAGGCGCACTCCGCCAATGTTGGAACGCGAATTTCACGGTTCACACCGCGAACTACCTCTTCAAGGGAAAGCTCTATGTTATAGCGCAAATCAGCACCTTTACTTGCGCGCTGACGCCGACCACCGCCAAAAATATCCCCAAAAACGTCTCCAAAGATATCACTAAAATCTGTACCGCTAGTGCCAGAGCCCATACCTCCCTGTTCAAATGCTACGTGACCGTATTGATCGTAGGCAGCGCGCTTTTGCGCGTCATTCAATACTTCATAGGCTTCTTTGATCTCCTTAAATTTGGCTTCAGCTTCAGCATTTCCTGGATTCCGATCCGGATGGAATTTCATCGCCAGTCGTTTATAGGCTTTTTTTATTTCATAATCTTTAGCGTCACGGGAAACGCCCAAAATATCGTAATAGTCTGATTTTGCCATCGTCGTCTCTTCCTGCCCTTAACATGCTTGCACGGGCGTAGAGTTACCCCGACGTGCTTCTTACAAGTTGCGGCATTATTGCTATCCTTGCCGCAGTGCCCATTTAGGGTTCTTATTTTTTATCTTTCACTTCCTCAAAGTCGGCATCAACTACATCTTCACTCGTAGCTTTGGTGCCGCCGTCAACGTTATCTTCTCTAGCCATCTGTGCCTGCTGCTGAACTACTTCCAGTAATTTACCAGATAACTGGATTAGCACCTTCATTTTAGCTTCGATATTAGCTTTATCCTCACTTTTAAGTGAGGTATCTAAATCTTTCAGTGCCTCCGCGATAGCAGTCTTATCGTTATCTGGTAGTTTATTGCCCGCATCTTCTAACTGCTTACGAGTGCTATGCAGCAGATGATCTGCTTGGTTGCGGGTCTGTACTAGTTCTTCAAACTTACGGTCTGATTCAGCGTTGGCTTCTGCGTCTAGAACCATCTTCTGTATTTCTTGCTCGTTTAAGCCAGAAGATGCCTTGATCGTAATTTTCTGTTCACGACCACTGTTTTTATCCTTAGCAGATACATGTAAAATACCGTCTGCATCGATATCGAACGTCACCTCAATTTGAGGTGTGCCTCGCATGGCCGGCGCGATGCCATCTAAATTGAATTGTCCCAGAGACTTGTTATCGCAGGAGCGCTTACGCTCACCCTGAAGAACATGGATAGTCACGGCTGACTGATTATCTTCTGCGGTTGAAAATACCTGGCTATGTTTAGTGGGGATAGTGGTGTTCTTAGCGATAAGCGGTGTCATAACACCACCCATGGTTTCGATACCTAATGATAGCGGAGTAACGTCCAACAGCAACACATGCTTCACGTCTCCGGCTAAAACGCCGCCTTGCACAGCAGCGCCGATTGCTACTGCCTCGTCTGGGTTGACGTCCTTACGCGGCTCTTTGCCAAAAAAATCAGAGACTTTTTTTTGCACTAGCGGCATACGGGTTTGCCCGCCCACTAGAAGAACATCTTTTATATCAGACACTGATAAGCTAGCATCCTTTAGCGCCACTTTCAGCGGCTCTAGTGTACGATTAACCAGAGCTTCAACTAACGATTCAAGCTTAGCTCGGGTTACTTTTAGGTTCATATGTTTTGGACCAGTAGCATCTGCTGTAATGTATGGCAGGTTGACGTCGGTCTGCTGCGCAGAAGATAGCTCAATCTTAGCTTTTTCTGCAGCGTCTTTCAGACGCTGCATCGCTAGCGGATCATTACGCAGGTCGATCCCTTGTTCTTTCTTGAACTCATCAACTAAGTAATTGATAAGACGGCTGTCAAAATCCTCCCCTCCCAAATGGGTATCTCCATTGGTAGCTAAAACTTCGAAGGTTTTCTCTCCGTCAACATCGTCAATTTCAATAATTGAAATATCAAAAGTACCACCACCTAGGTCATAGACAGCGATGGTACGGTTACCGGTTTCTTTGTCGAGACCATAGGCCAGAGCAGCAGCTGTTGGTTCATTGATGATGCGCTTAACATCTAGTCCGGCAATGCGACCGGCGTCTTTGGTCGCCTGACGCTGTGTATCATTAAAATAGGCCGGCACGGTAATAACCGCCTCGGTAACTGACTCGCCTAGATGATCTTCTGCCGTCTTTTTCATTTTTTTCAAAATCTCTGCAGAAATCTGTGGAGGAGCCATTTTTTGGCCTTTAACCTCCAACCAAGCATCACCGTTAGCTGCAGCTATGATTTTGTACGGCATAATATTTACATCACGCTGTACCTCTTCATCTTGGTAGCGACGACCTATTAGACGCTTAATAGCGAACAAGGTATTTTTAGGGTTAGTGACGGACTGACGTTTAGCCGGCTGACCAACTAGAATTTCACCGTCCTGCGTATAGGCAATGATAGAAGGAGTCGTACGATCGCCTTCGCTATTTTCAAGTACACGAGGCTTGTTGCCTTCGATAATTGCGATGCAAGAATTGGTCGTACCCAAGTCGATACCAATAATTTTACCCATCTAAACATCTCCACTAAAAGTTTAATGTTACTGTGGTAGTAAACCTGATATGTGGTTTTAAATGTAATTTTCAAGTTTTCCTACCGTATTATTTCCAAGTTTTACAAAGTGTGATACTAGTTATGATGGGGTCATGCCCTCTTTCATCAAGGGGTACAAGCAAAAAATATGCACAGGATGTGACGCTGACTTTGTTTTATTAGATGTAATTTTTTTGATATGCATTTCGATAAATGTACTTATAAGTAATGTCTTTTTTTTGAACTATTATCTTTAGTTAAAGGTCGTTTTTATGGTAAGGTCGTTTTTATAGTATAGACAGCATATACTGCCGCAGTTCAGAGAACTGCGGCAGTATATGCACTGATAGTATTGGCAACGCTGCGCGTACAGCAAGCGCTGGTGGTAACGGTAGTCTCTGGTTCAGGATCTGCTCTACCAAATCTTTAAATTTTGCTGGATGTGCAGTGCCTAAAAACAAACCATATTCGCCTGGTTTTAGTTTTTCGCGTAGAAGACGGTAGGCAATGGCAGCATGTGGTTCGGAAACGTAGCCTAGCGTTGCTAACTCCCGTATCGTCTCAGCAGTAGTGTCGTCGTCAATGCAACCGTAATCAAGTGTATCTAGTTGCCAATTTTTACGCAGGAACAGTTCCTCTACCCGAGGCCAATTATTGGGCTGGCTAACGTCCATAGCGTTAGACAAAGTAGTGACGGTAGGATTAGGCCGCCAGAAACCGCCGCTTAAATAGCGCGGAACTGTATCATTAGAATTAGTAGCGGCGATGTAACGCTTCACTGGAAGACCCAACGTTTTCGCCATCAGGCCGGCGGTCAAATTACCAAAATTACCGCTCGGGACCGATATTACTAATTGATTATTTGACTGCTGTGTTAATTGCGCTACCGCCTCGAAATAATAACATATTTGCGCCAGTAAACGGCTAATATTAATAGAATTAGCTGAATTTAAACCTAGCCTTTGTTTCAGCTGTTTATCGTCAAATGCCTGTTTGACTAACGACTGACAAACATCAAAATCGCCCTTTACTGCCACTGTATGAATATTACCACCGAGGGTACAGAAAAGTTTTTCCTGTAGCGGACTAATTTTACCATCTGGATACAGAATGACGACACGTACGTTTTCAAGACCATAAAAAGCGTGGGCCACCGCGGCTCCGGTATCACCGGAGGTGGCAGTAAGAATAGTTACCGGTTCCTGTCCAAACTCTGTCAGCATTTGTGCCATAAAACGACCACCAAAATCCTTAAATGCCAGTGTCGGACCGTGAAATAACTCCAGTGCCGCAATATTCTCATTTACTGCTACTACTGGCGCTGGAAACACAAAAGCTGATTCAACACGTGCAAAAATACGCTCGGGCGACAGCTCATCGCCAATGTAAGCTGCTAAAATGCACGCGCTGCGGCTAACAAAATCCATTTTTAGTAAATTTTTTATCTCGGTCAAGGTAAATTCTGGCAAAGCCATAGGAAAAAATAAACCTTGATTACAGCCCAGACCCTGCTTAATTGCCTGTGCAAAACTGACTTGCTCGTTGTGTTCCTTGATATTATAAAATTTCATCATTCTATTCCATTATAAAACTATGACACGTGCGCCAGTAGGATCCAGGCGACAAATGTGCACAAAACCTTCGTTATTTTGCAAGTAATACTGCTGGAACCAATCAGCAGCACACGACGCGGTATTCTGGTTATCACAGATAGCAAAGATTGTCGGACCAGAGCCAGAGATGCCGCTAGCTAATATACCTCTATTACCTAGAGCCTTACGCGCTTTTTCAAAACCGGGCAGTAATCTGGTTCGGGATGGTTCAGCGATGACATCCTTCATAAGTCTAGCCGCTAGTGCGGACTGTTTAGTATGACAGGCATGGACAAAACCAGCCAGGTAACGGCCATGGTTAATGCAATCATGAAGACTATAATTTTCCGGCAATATCGCCCGAGCCTCGGCAGTACTGATTTTAATACCTGGATAGGCTATTACCCATAACCAGTCATCAAAAATTGGCACTGGCTGACTAATAATAGCATTTTCTTCTTCTAGTATCAGTTGCATGCCACCAAGAAAGCAGGGCGCAACATTATCGAAATGCACACCGCCGGAGATGCGTCCTTCCA